>NZ_CAXTBY010000138.1:0-8365 GCF_964242245.1 uncultured Methylobacterium sp.
CAGTAGCCCGCGGCCGCCACCTCGGTCTCGCCGGTGGCGACGCCGATCGCGTCGACCGCGGCCTCGATGCCCTCGCGCATGTAGGATTCGAAGTCCTTGTCGCGGTGGCGCTCGTCCGGGTTGACCCATGAGATCACGAACACGGTCAGGCCCTGGTCGACCATCCAGCCGATCAAACTCTTGGCCGGGTTCAGGTCGAGGATGTAGAACTTGTTGATCCAGGGCGGCACGATCAGGAACGGGCGCTTGAGCACCGTCTCGGTCCGCGGTGCGTACTGGATCAGCTCCATCAGGTCGTTGCGGAACACCACCTCGCCCGGCGTCACCGCCACGTCGACGCCGAAGGTAAAGGCGTCGAGGTCGGTCTGGCGCACCCGCAGCTCGCCCTCGCCGGCCGCGAGGTCCTCCTGAAGCATCTTCATGCCGCGGACCAGGTTGGCGCCGTTCTCCTGGAGGGTGTGGCGGATCAGCTCCGGGTTGGTCATCACGAAGTTCGAGGGCGAGAGCGCGCCGGTGACTTGGCGCAGGTAGAATTGCGCCTTGTGGCGCGTCGCCTCGTCGAGGCCCTCGGCCTCCGCGACCAGCCCCTCCGCCCAGCGCGCGGTGATCAGGTAGGCCTGCTTGATGAAGTCGAAGTACGGGTTCGACGACCACTCCGCGTGCGCGAACCGGGCGTCCTTCGGCTCCGGCTGGGCGACCGGAGCCGCGGCCTCGCCCTGGAGGCGGAACCACGTCGAGCCCCACAGCGCCACGAAGGCCTCGCTGAGCTTGGCCTGCGCGTCGAGGCTCCGCTTCGGGTCCGACAGCCACGTCTCAGCGACGATCCCGAGAGTGCGGACGATGTCGTTGACCTCCTGCGGGGGACCGGCCGCGCCAGCGTCCGCAGGCTTCATGTACCGGGCGGCGGCACGTCCGAGTTCCTCGATGAACTGCCCGGCATTGCGCGACAGCGCCTCGAAATCCGGCATCGCGGGCGTCGGTGTCTGCGGCGTTGTCACGCGTGATCCACTCCCTGGCGGCGTCCGCGCGGGCGGCGCGGCGGGCCCGAACGAACCGCCGCGCGGCGGCCCCGGGCCTCGTTTCCGACAAATTAACGCGCCAACCCGGACTTTGCCCAGCGCGGCATGCATCGACGGCGATACATCCACCCCATGGTTCCAACGCATCGTCGACGCGCCGGCCGCCTCACCCCCTCCGCCGTAATCCTCCGCAGCCTCGCCCTCGGCGCGGCCGCCGCGGTCGGCGCCTGCTCCGGCGACGTCAGCCCGATCCGCACCCTGGCCGTGGAGGCCGGCTACGGCCCCAAGACCGTCGCGGCGCCGGACTTCGTCACGGCATCGCGGCCGAAGGCGGCGGCCGCGTTCATGCCGGTCGGCGTCTCGGCGCCCCCGCGCCCGGTGCGGGCGAAGTCGGCCGAGAGCCAGAAGGCCCTGGAGGCCGAGCTGGAAGGCGCGCGCGGGCGCAACGAATCGAAGGGGCGCGCCGCCGAGAGCGCGGGGAAGGCGACGAAACCCGCGAGCGTGCCGGCGCAGTAGGCGAAAGATTGCGGGTCGGCGGCGGCGCGCTTCGATGGTAGAGAGGCCGACCGCCCCCAGCAAGGCCGCCCGTGCGCCTTGCGGGACCCGCGCCGCTGGACAGATGGCCATGACCGATTTCCACCGCATCAAGCGCCTGCCCCCCTACGTCTTCGAGCAGGTCAATCGGATCAAGGCCGCAGCGCGCGCCAACGGCGCCGACATCATCGATCTCGGCATGGGCAACCCCGACCTCGACGCGCCCAAGCACGTCATCGCGAAGCTCTGCGAGACGGCAGGCCGCCCGCGCACCGACCGCTACTCGGCATCAAAAGGCATCGCGGGCCTGCGCCGGGCGCAGGCCGCCTACTACCAGCGCCGGTTCGGGGTGAGCCTCAACCCGGACACCCAGGTCGTGGCGACGCTGGGCTCCAAGGAGGGCTTCGCCAACATGGCGCAGGCGATCACCGCGCCCGGCGACGTGGTGCTGGTGCCCAACCCCAGCTACCCGATCCACGCCTTCGGCTTCCTGATGGCCGGCGGGGTGATCCGCGCGGTGCCGGCCGAGCCGAACCCGGCCTTCTTCCCGGCCCTGGAGCGGGCCATGCAGCACTCGATCCCCAAGCCCGTGGCGCTGGTGGTCTGCTACCCGTCGAACCCGACGGCGATGGTAGCGAGCCTGGACTTCTACCGGGACCTCGTCGCCTTCGCCAAGCGCCACGAGATCATCCTGTTGTCGGATCTCGCCTACGCCGAGGTCTACTTCGACGGCGCGCCGCCGCCCTCCGTGCTGCAGGTGCCGGGTGCGATCGACTGCACGGTGGAGTTCACCTCGCTGTCCAAGACCTACTCGATGGCCGGCTGGCGCATGGGCTTCGCCGTCGGCAACGAGCGCCTGCTCGCGGCGCTCTCCCGGGTGAAGTCCTACCTCGATTACGGCGCGTTCACGCCGATTCAGGTGGCGGCCACCGCCGCCCTCAACGGGCCGGACGACTGTATCCACGAGATGCGGGCAATCTATAAGAAACGCCGGGACGCCCTCGTCGACAGCTTCGGCAAGGCCGGCTGGACGATCCCGGCACCCTCCGCCTCGATGTTCGCCTGGGTGCCGATTCCCAACCGGTTCAAGGATCTCGGCAGCCTCGAATTCTCCAAGCTGCTCCTGGAGAAGTCCGACGTCGCGGTGGCGCCCGGCATCGGCTTCGGCGAGTTCGGCGACGGTTACGTCCGCATCGCGCTGGTCGAGAACGACCAGCGCATCCGGCAGGCCGCCCGCAACGTCCGCCGCTTCTTCGAGACGGCGGACCGGACGCTCCACAACGTCGTACCGATGGCCAAGACGGCGTAACGAACGCCGCGCGCGGCCGCGGCGGACGTTGTTGCGGCCGGGCGACACGGGCGGCCCAAAGCGCCCCCGGGCCGGTCGCGATGCTTGTCACGTCCCGGCGTGGTGCGCAGGGTCGATCGCGGACGATCCGTCCGCGTGTCCGAGGCTTGCATGCGCCGCCTGTCCCTGACCGCCGCCCTCGTGGCCGCGGCCGCCGCGTCGGCCTGCGCGCCGAACCCGATCGTCGCGCGCGATCCGATCCCGGCGCCCGGCCCGGACGCGGCCTTCGCCTGCGATGCGAGCCCGCTTGTGCTGAACGCCTTCAGGACGGAGTGCACGCCCGTCGCCCAGGCGCCGCGCACCGTCCTGCGGGCGAAGGGCTGAGGATCGAAGGCCGCCGCGTCGCGGGGGATAACCCGAACCGGCCGTACCCTCCGGCCACGGACAATCCGCGCGGTCCGGCATAGTCTCGATGAACGAAGCCCGGGCAGCCCCGCCCACGCGACGGAGCACAGCGTGACCTCAGCCATCCGATCCAGCCTCGCCGCCGGCCTCCTGTGCCTCGGGCTCGCCGACGCCGGGACGGCCGCCGCGCAAGCCCCATCCTACATCTTCCAGGGGCCCGACGGGCCGACCGTGCTCCAGGTCGATGCCGCGGATCGGCCGATCGTCCCGCCGTCGCGGCCCGACCTCGCCGTGCCCGCGATCCCGGTGCCGCAGGTGATGAACGGGAGCAGCTTCGGCCTGACCGGGTTCAACTACTACGACGAGGCGTCCATGGAGACGCGCAGCGCCGGACGCACGCCGCGGCGGTACGTCCTGGCACCGGCCTGGATCACCGGCCCCGGGGCGCGCTGAGGCAGTCCCGCAGGCCCGCCTCGGCCTGCGCGAGGAAGGCCGCCGACCAGCGCTCGGCGCTCGGCGGATCGAGGTGCGAGCCGTCGCGCGTGCGCAGGCCCGTCAGCCGCGGCAGGATCGCGGGAGCGCCGAGGTTTTGGCCGAGCGCCGAGGCGGCCGCCGAGGCGTCGTCCTGCGAATTCGGCACCGCGGTCAGGAACAGGCAGCGCGGCGGAAGGTCGAGCGCCGCGAGGAGGTCTCGCGCCAGCGCGTCCGGTGTGGGCGCGTCGGCCGCGGATGACGGCAGCGGAGCGCCCGGACCGGCATCGATCTCGGTCGCGGCCTCCGACGGCAGACGGGGGTTCCAGATCCACGAGCCGGTGCCGGCCACGCGGTAGACCCCGTCGCGGCTTCCGCGGCAGAGCGGTTCGAGCGCGAGCCGCGCGCAGAGGCCGCTGCGCAGGTCGAGGGCGACCTTGCTGCGCAGGCCCGCGACCAGGGCGCGCCACGGATCGTCGCGGATGCGGATGGCCGGCGGCGATTGGCGCGCGGTGAAGAACGGGTCGGCGTTGACGATGATAGCGCGCGGGCGTGCCCCGGCCCCGGCGAGCACCCGGTGGGCGAAGGCGCTGCCCTCGTTGTAGCCGAAGCCGGCCCGGTAGATCGCCGCGTCACTTTGCTTCGCGAAGTCGTCCATCGCCGCGGTCGAGAAGGCGAATTGCGCGCGGCTGTTGCCGAGGACGACGATGTCGGCGCGAGCCAGCGCCGCCACGGCCGCCGGTTCCAGGCCGAGGGCGAAGGCCGCGTGATCGTAGTCGCCGACGCCGCGGCACTCCGCGACGAAGCTGCCGGGCACCGGGCTCGGCCGGCAGCGGACGGCCGCGGGGAGGCGGCCGAGTACGAGCGTCCCCGCGCCGGCCGCGAGGGACACGAGCAGGAAGACGAGAGTGAAGCCGCGCCACGCCATGGCGACGCGTCCTACGCGATTCGCGCCCGTCTGCGGACCGCTTGCGCCGCAGCGCCCGCGGTGCGACGCGCCGCACGGCTGGTCAGCCCTTCGACGGATCGTGCCCCCAGTTCATCAGGGAGAGCCACCACGCCGAGTGGGGATCGGTGCGGGATTTCCCGCCCTGCGCCGAGTGCCGGCGGACGTAGGAGACGACCTTGCGCATGTGGGCGTAGTCGTCCTCGGTCAGGTCCGCCTTCTTCTTGTCCTTGATCTCCAGGATGCGCCGGCCCTCGGCATGGCCGGTCGACTCGCCGCCGTCGGTCTTCTGGCCGACGGACTTGCTCGCCTCGCCATCGAGATGCGTCCTCAGGGCGGTCGCGGTCATGTTCACGACCGCGTTGAACTCTCCCCAGGTCTTCGCGTCGTCGTGCGTCTCGTCATGCTTGGCCGTCATCGTACCCGTCCGCAGGCTGGTTGAGAAACGCCCGGTCAACGCGCGAGCCACGCAGCGTTTCAGGCGGGATCGCGCGGTGCGGGGCCGCAGGGTCCGGCGTTTACAGGCGAGGCCCGCGCCGGTATCACCCCGCTGAACCCCGCCCGAACCACCACCGAAGCGACACCCCCTCGAAATGCGCGCCGAGATCGAGCAAGCCTCGGATGCCGCCAAGCAGTCGATCGGGCTGCTGAGGAGGCATCTTTGACTGGGACACCGTCGACAAGCGCCTCGCGGAGCTGAACGCAGCCTCCGAGAACCCCGAGCTTTGGAACGACGCGGACGCGGCCCAGAAGGTCATGCGCGAGCGCAACCAGCTCGACGAGGCCGCGAGCGCGATCCGCAAGCTCCAGCAGGACCTCGACGACGGGGCGATGCTGATCGAACTCGGCGAGACGGAGGGGGACGAGGCCTCGATTCGGGAGGGCGAGGCCGCGATCCGCGCCGTCGAGAAGGAGGCGGCCGGCCGCCAGATCGAGACCCTGCTGTCGGGCGAGGCCGACGGCTTCGACACCTACCTCGAGGTCCACGCGGGCGCCGGCGGCACCGAGAGCCAGGACTGGGCCAACATGCTCCAGCGCATGTACGGGCGCTGGGCCGAGCGGCGGAAGTACAAGGTCGACATCGTCGAGTGGTCGGACGGCGAGGAGGCCGGGATCAAGGGCGCGACGCTGCTGATCAAGGGCCACAACGCCTACGGCTGGCTCAAGACCGAGTCCGGCGTTCACCGGCTGGTGCGGATCTCGCCCTACGATTCGAGCGCGCGGCGGCACACGAGCTTTGCCAGCGTGTGGGTCTACCCGGTGATCGACGACCGGATCGAGATCGAGATCAAGGAATCGGACTGCCGCATCGACACCTACCGCTCGTCGGGCGCGGGCGGCCAGCACGTCAACACCACGGATTCGGCGGTGCGCATCACCCACAACCCCACGGGGATCGTGGTGGCGTGCCAGCAGGAGCGCTCGCAGCACAAGAACCGCGCCACCGCCTGGAACATGCTGCGCGCGCGGATGTACGAGGCCGAACTGAAGAAGCGCGAGGAGAAGGCCAACGCCGAGGCCGCCTCGAAGACCGACATCGGCTGGGGCCACCAGATCCGCAGCTACGTGCTTCAGCCCTACCAGTTGGTGAAGGACCTGCGCACCGGCGCGCAATCGACCGACCCCGAGGAGGTGCTCGACGGCGACATCGACGCCTTCATCGAGGCGTCCCTCGCGCAGCGCCTCTACGGCGCCACCGAGACCGTCGCGGACATCGACTAGATGCGGAGCGTCAACAGGTTGTCCTCGGAGAGACCGAGGCGGCGGATGGGCGTCTCGGCGTCGATGCCCACGTGCGTCCGCTGCCAGTCGTAGCGGAACAGGAAGGCTTGGCGTTCGCCGCGGCGCTGATCGGATCTGTCGTAGGCTCCGGCATAGGCCCACTCCCTCAGCGAGGTCTGGACGAAGCGTTCGACCCCGGATCGCGTCCGGGGCAGGCTCTTACCGTTGGTCTTTGGCGTGTCGGGTCGGATTCCGCTTGTGGCGGATGCGCAAGAGACGCAAGGTCTTCGTAGCGTCGGCGTCGCGCGCCAGTACTGCGGCCCATCGGCAGGGGCGAACTGACAATTCTTAGAGCCGTGCCCGACCGCGCTGCAATCAGGCACGGCTCTTAGTCTTTGTTCTAACCCGCTCTCTTACGCCGAACCGGCGTCCACTTCGGCGGAGAGCGTTCTAGTCTCGCTCACCCTGGCGCAGGGCGAGGTGCCGGTGGGCTCGCGTCTGTTCCTGCCCGAGGCGTGGACGAGCGATCCGAAGTGCGCGCAGGCGGGCGGGCCCGAGCAGGCGATCACACCGCGGAGCAAGGGTGAGATCGCCCTGGCGGAAGTCGATCGCCTGGCCGCCATAACGCGTTAAACCTGCAAGCCCTTTCGCATTTTGCCGCCAATGAGGGATGACAAGCCCGCCGCCAAGTTCGTTCGGCCGTCCCGAAACGCCCACGCAAGAACCCTTGCGGAACACTTACGGAACGTTTAGTGTGTTCGTGTTTTGTTTCTGCGACCTACCCTGTTTCAGCCGCCTTCACGAACGAGTCCCCGCCGATGCTGACGCGCAAGCAGTTGGATCTCCTTCAATTCATCGAGCAACGCATGCGGGAGAGCGGCGTGCCGCCGTCCTTCGACGAGATGAAGGACGCCCTCGACCTCAAGTCGAAATCCGGCATCCATCGCCTGATCACCGCACTGGAGGAGCGCGGCTTCCTGCGGCGCCTGCCGAATCGGGCCCGGGCGATCGAGGTGATCCGCATTCCGGAGAGCCTGAGCCGCGCGAAGGTGACGACCACGCCAGCGCCCGTACCGGTCGAGGCGCGCCGGTTCACGCCGAGCGTGGTCGAGGGCGGCCGCTCGCGGGAGGCCCGGCCGCGGCCGGCGGCCACGCAGATGGTCGATGACAGCGGGCGGGCGATCTCGATCCCGGTGATGGGGCGCATCGCGGCCGGCACGCCGATCTCGGCGATCCAGAACCAGAGCCACGCCATCACCTTGTCGCCGGACTTCCTGGCGGGCGGCGAGCATTACGCCCTGGAGGTGCGCGGCGACTCGATGGTCGAGGCCGGCATCCTCGACGGCGACCTCGTCGTGATCCGCAAGCAGGACACCGCCAACACGGGCGACATCATCGTCGCCCTGATCGACGACGAGGAGGCGACGTTGAAGCGCCTGCGCCGGCGCGGCTCGTCGATCGCCCTGGAGGCGGCCAACCCCGCCTACGAGACCCGCGTGCTCGGTCCGGACCGGGTGCAGATCCAGGGACGTCTCGTCAGCCTCGTCCGGCGCTACTGAAGGCTCTCCGCGGGCAGATCCGGAGGCGGATCGGCAATGGGCTCGTCCAGAGGTCCTTCGGACGAGCCGTCGGCGGGACGCGGGGGCGCCGCCATGCCCAGGAACCCGGTCGAGGGCGGTTTCACGCTCGCGGGCGCTTCGGGGTGCCAGGGTGGCGTCCGATCGGTGTCGTGGGCGCGCGCGACGTGGAAGCCCTCCGGCGTCAGGCGGATCGCCACGGCACCGGACGCCGCGAGGTAGGTCCGGTCGATCACGAGGGCGGCCGCGCATCCCGGCGGCGCGGCGAGCGCGGTGATCAGCACGTCGGCCCGGGCACAGTCCTCGGCGAAGCCGCGGCGGTCCTTGAGGAGCGCGACCGCGCGGCCGTCGCCTGTGCGGAAGGTGCAGCCGATCCGGTCGCAGGCCGTGCCGCCTGCGGCCT
>NZ_CAXTBY010000139.1:0-8313 GCF_964242245.1 uncultured Methylobacterium sp.
AAGGCCGAGGCCTCCCGGCGCATCGACGCCCTGCGCAAGGAAGCCGGGCACGGCTGAGGCGCGCCCCGCACGGCGACGGATGCGGCCGGCCGGATCCCCTGATCCGGTCGCTCGGCCCCGCGCGCTCCTTAAGCAATCGGCAAGGTCCCGGGGATACGGTGAGTCGCGCCACAGGGGACGGGCGATCATCCATGCCGAGGCCGGCCATCAACCAGAAGGCTGAGCCGCGCGGCGGTGGGAGCTGGGAGCGCCTCAGGTGGCGCTTCACCGCGGATTCGCGAGGCGCCACCAGCATCGAGTACGCGATGATCGGCGGGCTGATCTTCGTCGTGATCGCCGGCAGCCTGCGGCTCTACAGCTCTCGGGTGAGCAACGTCTACACCACGATCGGCAACGCCATCAGCCAAGCGGGCTGAGCGTCGGGGCGCTCCCGTCCGTGCCCGGCGTCAGCGCACCGGCCCGCGGCCCTTCCGCGGCCGGTGAGGACCCTCCGGCTGCGTGGCCGGCGGCGATCTCGTCTCGCCCGCGCCGGCCTCGGTCCAGAACGCCTCGAACAGGCCCTGCATCGCCCTGATGTTCTGCTCCTGAACCTCGGCGCCTGTGCGCAGCATCTGCCCGAACATGCCGCTGGCGGCATCCGCGCCCGCGGCGGGCGCCGGCCGGATCTCCGGTGCGCGCACCTCGACCTGCGGCCGCTCCGGCGGCGCGGCGGCGGGCAGGAACGCCTTCATCATCTCGGCCCAGACCGGATTGACCGAAAACGGCGCGGGGGCCGGTGCGTGCGATGGCTCGGGAGCCTGCTGCTGCAGGAGCATGTGAACGATGCTGGCGACGACGGCGCCCGCGATCGCCGGCAGCATCTGGCGCAGCACCTGGGAGCCGACGCCGCTCGCCGTCGACGCCTGCTGGAGGATCGCCTGCGTCAGCGCGGGCGAGCCGAACATCTGCCCGAGCATGGTGTCGGCCGGCCCGGCGGCGGGGCGGGCCCCGGTCAGGCCGAAGAGCTGCGAGAGGCCGGTCGGGTCGGTCGCGGGGCTGCGCTGCATCCCGAGGGCGAAGGCCGGCATCAGGGATTCCGTGGCGCGGCGGGCCTGCTCGGGGGTGAGCCCGAATTGCTGCGCGAGGATCTGCAATCCGGCCCCGTTCTGAGCCTTCAGCATGTCGAGCGGGTTGAACATGGCGCGGGGCCTCGGGGTCTCGAAGCGCGGCGTCGGACGTCCGGACCCCGCGATCCGCGGAAGTCTAGCCCCTTCCCGCGGCCGAAGGCCAGCCGCGGCCGCCGGGCGCCCGAACCAGCCCGCCGACCCGGCAACGCCTCAGACGCGCGCCTCGGCCTGCGCCGGGGCCACGGCCACGGGGGCACCCGCTCCGGGCACCGGCGGGCCGGTGCGACGCTCCAGGCGGGTCACGGTGCGCGCGGCGAGCACGATCCCGGTGAGGCCGAAGACCAGCGCGCCGATCCCGACGCCGGCGATGACGCCGCGCGGCCCGTAGAGGGCCGCGCCGACGAGCGCCGGCGGCATGGTGCCGACCGTCGCCCGGCCCCAGTTGAGCAGGGTCGAGCTGAACGGGAAGCCGAGGTTGTTGAACGCGGCGTTGCCGAGGAACAGGAGCCCGTTGAAGAACCACACCGCCCCGCTCACGAGGCAGAAGAACCCGAACAATTCGGCCGCGACCCCGTCGAGGGCGAACAGGTGCATCAGGGGCTCGCGGGCGAGCACCAGGGTCGCCCAGACCACGCCGACGTAGACCAGCGTCACGAGCGTGCCGGCCCGCAGGATGCCCCGCATCCGGTCGAAGCGGCCCGCGCCCCAGTTCTGGCCGAGGATCGGCCCGATCGAGCCCGACAGGGCGAACAGGCCGCCGAAGGCCACCGGCGTCAGCCGGTCGATCACCACGTTGGCCGCCACCGCCGCCGCGCCGTAGCGGGCGAGCACGTGGGCGAGGAAGGCGCTCGCCACGGAGGGCGCGAGGTTGGTCAGGACCGCCGGCAGGGCGATCCGGAACACCAGGGGCGCGTCGCGGATTGCGGCGGCAAGGCTCGGGCGCGCCAGCATGCGGTGGCTCGCCACCCCGTGCCAGCCGATCAGCGCGAAGGCGCCCCGCGCGACGCAGGTGGTGATCGCGGCGCCGTCGACGCCCAGGCCGGCCCCGAAGATCAGCAGCGGATCGAGCCCGACGGTGACCAGCGCCCCGCCCAGGGTGACGAACATCGCCTGCCGCGCTGCGCCGATCGCCCGCAGCAGGCCGGAGAACATCATTCCCGGCGCCATCAGCAGGTTCGAGGGCAGCGCGATCCATAGGAAGCGCTCGGCCACGCGCAGCGTCTCGCCCTCGGCGCCGATCGCCCGCAGGAGCGGGCCCGAGAGCGGCAGCAGGACCGCGACCAGGAGGGCGGCGGCGGCGATCCCGTGGATCGTCGCGGAGGTGGCGATCCGCCGGGCGCCCGCGCGCTCGCCCGAGCCGACCGCCCGCGAGACCAGGGCGCCGCCAGCGATCATCAGGCCGATGTTGATGGCGATGGCGAAGAACTGGACGATCGCCGCGAACCCCACCGCCGCGGTGAGGTTCGTGTCGCCGAGCTTCGACACGTAGAGCAGGGAGAGCAGGTCGACGACGAACACCGCCATCAGGCCGACCGAGCCGGTGGCGCTCATCACCACGACGTGGCGCAGGATCGAGCCGGTGACGAAGCGGCCTTCCCCGCCCTCGGGCCGCAGGACATCGCGGTTCGCTTCAGGCATCGATTTGGAGCGCCCGATACATTGCGATCCGGAGCGACCCCAGGCCCGCGCTCCTCCCTCCCCCGCCTGCAGGGGAGGGAGGAGCGCGAGCTAAGCCGGGAGAGGGGAGCGACGGCGCCGGAACCGGCGCTCCCCTCTCCCGACCCTCGCTGACGCGAGGGCCACCCTCCCCCGCAGAGGGGGGAGGGAAGCGCGCCGGACGGGATCTTATCGGTGACGCAGCATCCCAGCGGCCCGACGATGCGCCTCGTCCGCGATCCGCCGCGTCCATGCGTGCGTCATCGCCCCTGCGGCGGAAAGCCGTCGAAGCGTCAGCGTCACGGGTCATGGGATTGCGTCTCCATGGCGAGCGTCCGTACGGCGCGAGCGTCCTGAGCGGCGGCCTCGCCTTCGGCCTCCGGATCGGCCGGCGCCACCGGCGGCCGCTCGAGCATCCGGCCTGCGGCCTCACGCCGGTCGTTGCCGATGATGTCGCGGGTCGCGGCGCTCAGGGCGCGCGCCGGACGCTGCGGCGCGGTGAGCGGCTCGGGCTTGATCTCGGCCGGCCCGAGGCCGCGCAGCCAGCCGCCGGTCTCGGGCAGGGCGCCCGCCTGCTGCAGGACGAGGCGGGCGACGTCGCGCTTGCGCACGTCCTCGACGCGGGCCGAAGCGGCGGCCGTCGAGAGCCCGAGGCCCTCGAGCGTCGCGCGGCCGAAGCTCAGCGCCGATTCCGCGGTCTCGCGGACGTGGAAATCCACGTCCCGGTTCATCAGCTCGACGGCGTGCATCCGGTCATAGGCCCGCACGTAGGTGCGCACGCTGGCGAACTCCTCGTGCACGATGTCGACGATCTTGAGCGTCGCCTCCGCGTCGTCGATGCACAGGCAGACCAGCTCCACCCGGCCGATGCCGGCGGCGCGCAGCACGTCGAGGCGGGTGCCGTCGCCGTAGTAGATGCGGAAGCCGAAGCGCGAGGCCGAGCGGATCTGCTCCACGTCCTTGTCGATCACCGTGACGCCGATCCCTTCCGCGAGCAGCACCTGCGTCAGGATCTGCCCGAAGCGGCCGAAGCCGATCACCAGGACGCGGGCCTCGGCGTTCTCGACCACGTCGGTCGCCCGCTCCTCGCCGTCCGTCCGACGGGCGCGGACCCCGTCGAGG
The DNA here is from genome assembly GCF_964242245.1 of uncultured Methylobacterium sp. Lineage (NCBI taxonomy): Bacteria > Pseudomonadati > Pseudomonadota > Alphaproteobacteria > Hyphomicrobiales > Methylobacteriaceae > Methylobacterium > uncultured Methylobacterium sp. The sequence continues at coordinate 3,885 of NZ_CAXTBY010000139.1, forward strand.
GCCTTGTCGAGGCCCTTGGCCGCGACCGGGCCGATCAGCATGGTCAGCGCGGCCAGCGCCACGGCGAAGCGCGCGGCGCTGGCGTCGGCGAGCCCGAGGGAGCCCGCGAGCGGCAGCAGCACGAAGGCGAACTCGCCGGCCGGCGCCAGGATCGCGGCGCCGCGCAACGCGTCGAGCCAGGGCGAGCCGAACAGGCGGAACAGCCCGGCCACCAGGGCGACCTTCACCAGGATGGCGGCCAGCGTCGCCCCGAACAGCAGCGGCCAGACGGCGCGGACCAAGCCGCCGTCGATCGACATGCCGACGCTCATGAAGAACAGGCCGAGCAGCATTCCGCGGAACGGCTCGATGTCGGCCTCGAGCTGGTGGCGGAAGTTCGATTCGGCGAGCAGGATGCCGGCCAGGAACGCGCCCATCGCCATCGACAGGCCGACCTCCTGCATCAGCAGCGCGGTGCCGAGCACCACGAGGAGGGCGGCCGCCGTCATCACCTCGCGGGCGCCGCTGGCCGCGAGCAGCCGGAAGAACGGGTTGAGGCCGTAGCGCCCGACCAGCACGACGGCGAGGATCGCGGCCAGCGCCTTGCCGGTGGAGGCGGCCGCGTCGGCGAGCCAGGGCGCGTTGCCGCCCCCGCCCGCCGAGGCCAGCAGCGGCATCAGCGCCAGGATGCCGACGACGGAGAGGTCCTGGAACAGCAGCACCGCGAAGGCGCGGCTGCCGTAGGCGCTGCCGAGGTCGCCGCGCTCCTCCAGCATCTGCAGCGCGACCGCCGTCGCCGAGAGGGCGAGCGCGATGCCGATCACGACGCTGGCGCCGGGGCTCGCGCCGAACAGCACGCCGAGGCCGCCGAGCACGCTTGCGCAGACAAGGAGCTGGGCGGTGCCCAGCCCGAAGATGTCGCGGCGCATCGAGACGAGCTGCGACAGGTGCAGCTCCAGCCCGACGATGAACAGCAGCAGCACGACGCCGATCTCGGCCACGCTCGCCGCCGTCTCGGGCTCGGCGATCAGCGAGAGGCCGGACGGGCCGATCAGGACGCCCGCGACGAGGTAGCCGAGCACGGCGCTCTGCCCGAGCAGCCGGAAGATCGGCACGCCGATCACCGCCGCCGACAGGAAGGTCAGGACCGGGGGCAGGAAGCTCGCGTGTTCGGCCGGACTCGCCATGAAGCGCCTGATCGCGTGGGACGTCGCTGGCCTTAGCCCGGACGGCGCATCCGCGCGAGCCTCGCACGGTGCCGTTCGTCACGCGAGGCGCGGCCGGGGTCCTCGCCGCCGCGCCGGGATGGACCGCCTGCCGGGAACGCTGCGCGCCGCCGACGCGCTGCCCCGCCGCGCCGTCGAGCGATGTGTCGGGAAACGTGCTACGGCTTCCCCCGACGCGGCCGGTTTCCCCGGCCGCCCCGTTGACAGGGCGGGCCGCCCCCCGCCACATCCCGGACCATGAGCACGATCACGAATCTCAAGCCTGCTCCCTTGCCTGCTCCCGGCGGGGCGCCCGCGGCGGGCGCGAAGCCGCCGCTGGAGATCCTGCTCGCGGCGCCCCGCGGCTTCTGCGCCGGGGTGGTGCGGGCCATCGACGTGGTCGAGCGGGCGCTGGCGATCTACGGGCCGCCGGTCTACGTCCGCCACGAGATCGTCCACAACAAGTACGTGGTCGAGAGCCTGAAGCGCAAAGGCGCCGTGTTCGTGCGCGAGCTCGACGAGGTGCCCGACGGCGCGGCCCCGGTGATCTTCTCCGCCCACGGTGTCGCGAAAACGGTTCCCGCGAACGCCGACACTCGCGGCCTCATCACCATCGACGCGACCTGCCCGCTGGTGACCAAGGTCCACCGCGAGGCCGAGATTCACCACAAGCGTGGCCGCCACGTCCTGCTGGTCGGCCATTCCGGCCACCCGGAGGTGGTGGGCACCATGGGCCAACTGCCGAAGGGCTCGATCACGCTGGTCGAGGACCTGGATCAGATCGCGGCGCTGGAGCCCGAGAACCCGAACAACCTTGCCTGGGTCACGCAGACGACGCTGTCCGTCGACGACACCCTCCACATCGTGGCCGCGCTCAAGCAAAAATTCCCGACCATCACCGGCCCGCACAAGGACGACATCTGCTACGCCACCACCAACCGGCAGGAGGCGGTCAAGCAGATCGCGCCACTGGTCGACGCGTTGATCGTCGTCGGCTCGTCGAACTCCTCGAACTCGCAGCGCCTGCGCGAGGTCGCCGAGCGCGTCGGCTGCCCGATCACCCGCCTCGTGCTCCGCGCCGAGGAGATCGACTGGCCGGCGTTCGACGGCATCGCCAAGCTCGGCCTCACCGCCGGCGCCTCCGCCCCCGAGGTGCTGGTGGAGGAGATCATCGACGCCTTCGCCGCCCGCTACGCGGTCACCGTCGACACGGTGCAGACGGTGGTGGAGGACATGTCCTTCCCGCTGCCGCGCGAGCTGCGCAGCGAAGCCGCCGAGTAATTTTCGGGGTTCTGCCGGTGCGCTCGGGCAAGGCCCGCGCGTGCCTCTCCGGGAGCGTCGGAGGGACACCCGTCCGTCCGCGCGTTGCGTCCCCGAATGGTCCCGAACGAAGAGCGCGGAAGAAGCCGTGGCCGTCTATACCGAGGTGTCCGACGCGGCGCTGACCGACTTCCTCGCCGCCTACGACATCGGCGGACTGCTCTCCTACAAGGGCATCGCGGAGGGCGTCGAGAATACCAACTTCTTCCTGCACACCACGATGGGCTCCTACATCCTCACCCTCTACGAGCGGCGGGTGCGGGCGGATGACCTGCCGTTCTTCCTCAACCTGATGGAGCACCTGGCCGGGCGGGGCTTGGCCTGTCCGCAACCGATCCGCAACCGCGCCGGCACGGCGCTGGGGCGCCTGTGCGACCGGCCGGCGGTGATCGTCAGCTTCCTGGACGGGGTCTCCGTCAGGGCGCCGAACGCCCACCATTGCCGGGAACTCGGCCGGGCACTCGCGGCGCTGCACGCGGCCGGTGCCGATTTCGGGATGCGCCGCGACAACAGCCTGTCGGTGGCGGCGTGGCGCCCGCTCTTCGCGCAGGCGGAAGCGCAGGCCGACGGCGTCGCGCCGGGGCTCGCCCGGCGCACCCGCGACGACCTCGCCCTGCTGGAGGCGAACTGGCCCGAAAATCTGCCCGGCGGCGTGATCCACGCCGACCTGTTCACCGACAACGTGTTCTTCATCGGCGACGCCCTGTCGGGGCTGATCGACTTCTACTTCGCCTGCACCGACGCCTTCGCCTACGACCTCGCGATCTGCCTCAACGCGTGGTGCTTCTCCGCCGACGGCGCCTTCGACCGCGGCATGGGCGCGGCGCTGATCGCGGGCTACGAAGCGGTGCGCCCGCTGGAGCCGGCCGAGGTGGACGCGCTGCCGATCCTGTGCCGTGGCGCGGCGCTCCGCTTCATGCTCACCCGCCTCGTCGACTGGCTGAACGTGCCGCCGGGTGCCCTGGTGCAGCCGAAGGACCCGCGGGAGTACGACTGCCGCCTCGCCTTCCACCGGCAGGCGCAGGGTGCGGCCGCCTACGGCGTCGCGCGATGAGCGAGGCCGGGGAAGGCCGGGTCAGGATCTACACGGACGGGGCGTGCTCGGGGAACCCCGGGCCGGGGGGCTGGGGCGCGATCCTGCTCTACGGCGACACGAGCCGCGAGCTCTCGGGGGGTGAGGCCCACACCACCAACAACCGCATGGAGCTGCTCGCCGCGATCGAGGCCCTGGAAGCCCTGAAGCGCCCCTGCCGCGTCGACGTGTTCACCGACTCACAGTACCTGCGCCAGGGCGTCACGGCCTGGATTCACGGCTGGAAGGCGCGGGGCTGGCGCACCGCCGACAAGAAGCCGGTCAAGAACGAGGATCTCTGGCGCCGGATCGACGCGGCGCGCACCCGCCACGCCGTCGAGTGGCACTGGGTCAAGGGCCACGCGGGCGACGCCCTCAACAACCGCGTCGACGCGCTGGCGGTGGCCGCGATGGCGCCGTTCAAGGCGCGGCGCTGAGGGCCCTTTTGCGCGTCGTGGCGGGCTCACGCGGGAGCGGCGCCACCTGCGGCGCGCCCGATCACGGTACACCGCCTCCCTGAAGGAATCCCGGTCCGCGGGCCACCCTCTCCCGCAGGGGGGCTTGCGGATGCACACATCGCTCCACGGGATCCGAAATGGGCGCGGGTCCCCTCTCCCGTTCGGGAGAGGGACGGGGAGAGGGACGAGAACCCTCCGGAGAGGTCACGCCCCTCACCCCAGCCCTCTCCCATCCAAGTCGGGCCTACCCGACTTGGACATCCGAACTGCACATCTCGGGCAAGCCCGAGATGTGTGGGGAGAGGGGGCCGGGCAGTGCCGCGCGCGATCCACGCAGCACCGGTCTCAAGATGTGTGAAGCCGCAAGCCCGCAGACGCGGGAGGGACGCGCGGTC
>NZ_CAXTBY010000140.1:0-8214 GCF_964242245.1 uncultured Methylobacterium sp.
CGGGTGCAGGTGGTCAACATGCTGCAGGTCCAGACCGCCGGGCGCTGACGGGGAGTTCATGGAGGACGGCTGCGCGATGCTCGCCGCAGGTGGTGTCGGTCTCGCCGCCGCCGAGGATCGTGCTGCCGATCTCGGACGGGTCGACGTGGGCCAGATCCATACGGGCGAGATACGAGATCGCCAACTCGCGAACCACGTAGTCGAGGATCGAGGTCGCGTTCTTGATCGCGTCGTTGCCCTGCACGAAGCCCGCCGGCTCGAAGCGGGTGAAGGTGAAGGCCTCGACGTACTCCTCCAGCGGCACGCCGTACTGGAGCCCGAGCGAGATCGCGATGGCGAGCTTCTCGAAATTTAGAGGAACAAAGTTTTGATTTTAACAATAATCGTCAATATTTATCACTCAGTATGTTATATTTTTACAATCGTCACATGCTGTATATGACAATATGCATCGCACCCTGTCACCACCGCAACTTCGGCACACACGAGACGGATCGTACTTAGGTCCGAAATGATATTTATTCAAATCTTGAGCAACCGCAAAGCGTCGATCGATTACATCATTCGGAATTCCACAATAGTAATCACAATACTCGATAATATCTTGTCGGCTCGAAAATGCTTTTAGAGCACAATCAGGCAGGAGAAAAACATCGGCAAACAGATTTGCTTGATCTTCAACATAATACTCAGGTTCGACAAAGCGGCGACTGAACTCGGAAAATTCTGAGAAGCCGAATTTGTCGTCTTTATGCAGCCATATGTGGCCGATCTCATGGGCAAGCACTCGCCGTCCTTCCGCCTCCTTGTCGAGTGCGGCGTCCCACACGCTTTTTCTAACTTGCAATACAATGGATCTTCTATTTTCGATAAAATCGACCCTAGCCAGCTCCTCTAAAGAGTTTCTAGTATCAATGTTGATCGCTAGGCTCCCGCGATATTTTGAACGGAGAGGGCCCAATATAAAATCCGTGATACTAAAGTCAATCGAACTACCTAGGCCTCCTATGTCGCGACACTTTTCAGCCTCAGCGTAGATTGCGGAGTATGGCCGAAAAACCGTGGTTAAGGCTCTGGCCATACTCCGTTCCTCTCACGAGCATCCGGTGGTACTTCCGCACGTGTCGCACTTCATGCAAGTTCCGTTTCGCAAGAGCGTGAAGTTCGCGCATTCCGGGCAGGCTTCGCCAACATAGCCCTTTAGTTTTGCCTCGGCGCGCCGGTAGGCTTGTGTGGAAACGAGCTCTGCGCTGGGCGGGGAGAAGCCGAGAGTGACGGGGTGCTCTCTCTCTTCCGCCTTCAGCGCCGTCGCGCCGCGCATCGCGTGGACGATACCGCCGGCGGGGGCCGACTGACCCGCGTTCCCGGAGCCTACGCCGACGGTCGCGCCGCTGGGACCACCCTGGATCAGGGTAAGGCGGTCGGCCGAACCGCGCAGCAGCCCGCGGGAGACGACGCTGGCCGCGCTCGGTTGCGGCTTGCCCGGCTCGCGGGTGGTGTCGGTCTCGCCGCCGCCGAGGATCGTGCTGCCGATCTCGGACGGGTCGACGTGGGCCAGATCCATACGGGCGAGATACGAGATCGCCAACTCGCGAACCACGTAGTCGAGGATCGAGGTCGCGTTCTTGATCGCGTCGTTGCCCTGCACGAAGCCCGCCGGCTCGAAGCGGGTGAAGGTGAAGGCCTCGACGTACTCCTCCAGCGGCACGCCGTACTGGAGCCCGAGCGAGATCGCGATGGCGAAGTTGTTCATCAGCGAGCGGAAGGCGGCGCCTTCCTTGTGCATGTCGATGAAGATCTCGCCGATGCGGCCGTCGTCGTACTCGCCGGTGCGCAGGTACACCTTGTGGCCGCCGACCACGGCCTTCTGGGTGTAGCCTTTGCGCCGGTGGGGCAGCTTCTCGCGCGAGCGGATGCGCTCGACGCGCTCGATCACCCGCTCGACGATCTTTTCCGCCAACTGCGTGGCCTTGGCCGCAGCGGGCGCCTGGATCAGCGCCTCGACCGCATCCTCCTCGTCGTCCTCGTCATTGATCAGCGCCGAATTCAGCGGCTGCGACAGCTTCGAGCCGTCGCGGTAGAGCGCGTTGGCCTTGAGCGCGAGGCGCCAGGACAGGGTGTAGGCCGCCTTGCAATCCTCCACCGTCGCGTCGTTCGGCATGTTGATCGTCTTGGAGATCGCCCCCGAGATGAAGGGCTGGGCCGCCGCCATCATGCGGATGTGGCTGTCGACCGAGAGATAACGCTTCCCGATCCGGCCGCAGGGATTGGCGCAGTCGAACACCGCGTAGTGTTCGAGCTTGAGGCCGGGGGCGCCCTCCAGCGTCATCGCTCCGCAGATGTGGGTGTTGGCGGCCTCCACGTCACGCTTCGAGAATCCGAGAAAGGGCAGCAGTTCGAAGGTCGGATCGGAGAGGCTGGACGCCGGCACCTTGAGGGTGTCGGTGAGGAAGGCGTCGCCCAACGTCCAGCGGTTGAACACGAACTTGATGTCGAAGGCTGATTTCAGGCCCGCCTCGATCGCCGCGATCTTGTCGTCGGTGAAGCCCCTAGCGCGCAAGCTGCCGGGATTGATTGCCGGCGCCTGCCCCATCGAGCCGTGGCCAACGGCGTAGGCCTCGATCTCGGCGATCTCGGACTCGCGGTAGCCGAGCGCCCGAAGGGCATCGGGCGCTGCCTGGTTGATGATCTTGAAGTAGCCGCCGCCGGCCAGCTTCTTGAACTTCACCAGGGCGAAGTCCGGTTCGATGCCGGTGGTGTCGCAATCCATCACGAGGCCGATGGTGCCGGTGGGCGCGAGCACGGTCGCCTGGGCATTGCGATACCCGTGCTCCTCGCCGAGCTTCAGAGCCCGGTCCCAGGCGGCCCGCGCATGGTCGCCGAGATTCCCTTGCGGGATGTTGGCGTGGTCCAGCGGCACCGGCGGGATGCTGAGGAACTCGTAGCCCTCCGCCTCGCCATGCGCCGCGCGGCGATGGTTGCGGATTACCTTGAGCATGGCGTCGGCATTGTCCTCGTAGGCCGGGAAGGCCCCGAGTTCGGCGGCCATCTCGGCCGAGGTGGCGTAGGAGACGCCAGTCATGATCGCGGTGAGGCTACCTGCGAGCGCACGGCCCTTATCGGAATCGTAAGGAAGGCTCATGGTCATCAGCAGGCCACCGATGTTGGCGTAGCCGAGGCCCAGCGTGCGGTACTTGTACGAGAGTTCGGCGATCTCCTTCGAGGGAAACTGCGCCATCGTCACCGAGATCTCGAGCACCACAGTCCAGAGACGGCAGACGTGCTCGAACGCCTCCACGTCGAAGTGCTTGGTCTCGCGGTCGTACATCGTGAGCAGGTTGGCCGAGGCCAGGTTGCAGGCGGTGTCGTCGAGGAACATGTATTCGGAGCACGGGTTCGAGGCCCGGATCCGCCCGCCCTGCGGGCAGGTGTGCCAGTCGTTCATCGTGGTGTTGAAGTGCAGGCCGGGATCGGCCGAGGCCCAGGCGGCCTCGCCGATCTTGTCCCACAGGTGCCGGGCGCCGACCGACTTGACCTTCTCCGAGTTGCGGTCCTTCAGCAGCCAGTCGCCATCCGCCTCGACCGCGCGCAGGAAGTCGTCGGTCAGCGAGACGGAGTTGTTGGAGTTCTGGCCGGCGACCGTGAGATAGGCCTCCGAATCCCAGTCGGTGTCGTAGACGGGGAAGTCGATCTTGGTGAAGCCCTGGCGCGCGAACTGCACGACGCGCTTGGTGTAGGCATCCGGCACCATCGCCTTGCGGGCGGCCTTGATCTCGCGCTTGAGCGCAGGATTGCGCTCGGGGTCGAAGCAGGCGTCGCCTGAAGCCTCGCACTGGGTGCAGGCCTTCATCACCGCGGTGAGGTGCTTGGAGACGACCTTCGAGCCGGTCACCAGCGCGGCAACCTTCTGCTCCTCCTTCACCTTCCAGTCGATGAAGGCCTCGATGTCCGGGTGGTCGATGTCGACGATCACCATCTTGGCCGCGCGCCGCGTGGTGCCGCCGGACTTGATCGCGCCCGCCGCCCGGTCGCCGATCTTGAGGAACGACATCAGCCCCGACGACTTGCCGCCGCCGCCGAGCTTTTCGTTCTCGCCGCGCAGCAGCGAGAAGTTGGAGCCGGTGCCGGAGCCGTACTTGAACAGGCGGGCTTCCCGCACCCACAGGTCCATGATCCCGCCCTCGTTGACGAGGTCGTCGGCGACCGACTGGATGAAGCAGGCGTGCGGCTGTGGGTGCTCGTAGGCCGTAGCCGACTTCGTCAGCACGCCGGTCTTGTAGTCGCAGTAATAGTGCCCCTGGCTCGGCCCATCGATGCCGTAGGCCCAGTGCAGGCCGGTGTTGAACCATTGCGGCGAGTTCGGCGCGACCATCTGGCGGGCCAGCATGAAGCGCAGCTCGTCCATGAAGGCAGCCGCGTCCTCCTCGGAGGTGAAGTAGCCGCCCTTCCAGCCCCAGTAGGTCCAGCAGCCGGCGAGCCGGTCGAACACCTGGGTCGCCGAGATCTCGGACCCGCTGCGCTGGTCCTCGGGAAGCCCACTCAGCGCCGCCGCGTCGGGCACCGAGCGCCAGAGGAACGAGGGGACGTCGTTCTCCTCGATCCTTTTCAGGCGCGCCGGCACGCCGGCCTTGCGGAAGTACTTCTGGGCGAGCACGTCGCTCGCTACCTGGCTCCAGCTCTCGGGCACCGAGATGCCGTCGAGCCGGAACACCGTCGAGCCGTCGGGGTTGCGGATCTCGGAGAGCGCCTTGCGGAACGGGATGCTCGCGTAGGGCGAGGAACCGGACGTGGTGTAACGACGCTCGAACCGCATGAAACACACCTCTCCCAACGGGGCTCAACGCCCCGTCCCGCGACGACGCGCGGGGTTGGATCCGAAAGTTGGAGGCCGCACCCGAGCGCCCGAATGGACGTGAACCGGATCGGCGGGACGTTGCCGTGAAGGTCGGGGGAGCGCGGATCGAACGGGTCGATGCGCTCGAACCGTGATCCGGAGATTAGCGCCGGAGCCACCTTCACGTCAACAAGTGGTATTGCTCGACGATGTTCCCCGCTAGATGTTGTGGTAAGACGCAAAAGCCTGTGGATGATTTTCGTGGTCCGGTAAGTGCCGTTGCCGCTTTCGGGATTCCCTTGCGAAAAATTTTGCTTCCACAAGCCAAGGGCGATGCGCCGGCATCGGGAGCGTCGTTCGGGCGCGACATGGACCCCTGCGCGGCCCGCGGAGGACACGTCCGAGCCGGCGAACAAGGCTCGCACTGAGCCGCGTCCCCGCGCCTCCGGGCGACCGCTCGGGTCGGGCTTCCTGCTGGACTTGCGGCCGTTCGCTCACCATAGAACGCGAGGCGCGCGGCTGCCCCGGTGGCCGCGCCGCATGGATCGAGGACGGCGATGGCGCTCAAGGACACGCTGCTGCGCATCTTCACGTGGTGGAACGGGCAGACGATGTCGCTCGCCTTCTACACCGCGCGCAGCGGGAACTTCGTCGGCAGCGACGAGCTCGGCAACCGGTACTACCGCGCGCAAGGGGCGCTGATCGACCGCTCGGTCGGCTCGGAGCGGCGCTGGGTGATCTACAACGGCTACGCAGACGCCTCGAAGGTGCCTCCCGGCTGGCGCGGCTGGCTCTGCCACAACGTCGATGTCGCCCCGAGTGAGGAGAGCTACGTCCCGCGCGCGTGGGAGAAGCCGCACGCGGAGAACCAGACCGGATCGGCCAACGCCTACCGGCCCAAGGGATCGCAGCTCTCCTGGGGCGCGCGCCCGGCCGCCACGGGCGACTACGTGCCGTGGACGCCGGGGGAGTAGCGCACGCCCTTTTTCCACCACCGTTGCGGTGTTGAAGGCGCCGATGCGCCGGCTCCGTGCCGCGCCGTCCCCGCCGAGAGGAGCGTGCCTTGAGCCGCATCACCGCACGCGCCGCGCTCGGCCTCGCCGCCGTTGCCCTCTGCGCGCTCCCGGCCTCGGCCGACAAGATCAAGAACCCGACCGCCGTGTTCTCCGGCCTGGACAAGATCACCGGCCGCATCGTCTCCTTCGAGGTGGCGGTAGACGAGACGGTGCAGTTCGGCGCCCTGCAACTGACCCCGCGGGTCTGCTACACCCGGCCGCCGACCGAGAGCGCCAAGACCACGGCCTTCCTCGAAGTCGACGAGGTGACGCTGGAGAACAAGTACCGACGCATCTTCACGGGCTGGATGTTTGCCGCGAGCCCGGGGCTGCACGCCATCGAGCACCCGATCTACGATGTCTGGCTCGTCGACTGCCGGGGCGGCAGCGACCTCATCGCGGAGGCGCGCGAGCAGGAGGACGTGCCGGCGCTGGCGTCCAAGCCCGAGCGGAGCAGGCGCGGTGCGAAGGACCCGGCCAAGACCGTGCAGCGCGTGAACTCCGAGGGGCAGGTCGACGTCGAGGCGCCCCGCGGCGTTCCCGTTCAGCCGCGCCAGAAGCCCTCGCGAAAGTTCTTCCCGTCGAACGAGGGCCCGGCGGCGGCCCCGCCGCAGCCTCAGCAGCCGCAATCGATCTTCGACGCGATCTTCCGCTGAGACGCCTGCCTCAAGGATCACCGTTGAGTGCCGCAAGCACCTGCGCGCCGCGCACGCTGCCGTCGCTGGGCCACGCATTCCACGCGGCCTGGGCGCCGAGCGCTTCGGCCAGCCGCCGCTTGTAGACGTGGCGCGGCAATTCCTCGGCGCCGAACTGGGCGAGGTGCTCGGTGACGAACTGCGTGTCGGCGAGCCGGTAGCCCGTCGCCCTGAGGCGTCCGATCAGGTGGACCAGCGCCACCTTCGAGGCGTCGCGCACCTCGTGGAACATGCTCTCGCCGAAGAAGGCCGCGCCGAGCGAGACCCCGTAGAGTCCGCCGACGAGTCGCCGGGGCTCGCCGGCATAGACCTCGATGGTGTGAGCGTACCCGCGGTCGAACAGGGCGCCGTAGAGTTCGCGGATGCGGCCGTTGATCCAGGTGCGCTCGCTCTCGTAGCGCGGCGCGGCGCAGCCGGCGATCACGCCGTCGAAATCGATGTCGCTGCGGACCTCGAAGACGTCCGCGCGCACGGTCCGGGCGAGCCGCCGCGACACGCGAAATCGATCGAGCGGCAGCACGCCGCGGGCGCGGGGCTCGACCCAGTACAGGGTCGGATCATCCGCATCCTCGGCCATCGGAAAGATGCCCGCGGCGTAGGCCTTGAGTAAAATCTCAGGCGTAATCTCCACGCGGGCATCGTCGTGCATGGTCCAATTCTGGTGCGGGTAGGGCCGGAACGCCAGGGGTTACGACCGCGAATTCACGAGCCGGACGGGCGCGTGAGTCGCGGGCGCAGATGCCTCATGGGCCAGACGCCTGCGCTCCCCTCGCGCAAAGAGGTCCTTCGCGCAGTCGATGGCAAGGAGGGCTTCCGCCATCTGGCGACCCTGAATCAGCAGGGCGGCGCGCTTGGCGATCACGCGATGGCGAATCCCTTGGAATTTCACCCCCGCCATTCCTTTGCCGGAGCGGCGTCCCGCAGCATCACCATGGACGGCTTGTACTTCGCCAGGAGCCGCGCTTGCACGTCCTCCGGAAGCGTCGCCAGCCATTCCGGATCGGCGTTGTCCTCGTTGTCGGAGAGCTTCACGAGGATGGTGGGAAGCCCGCCGAAGCTGATGATGTGCTCGATGCCGGCGAGGTGGGAGACGCCCGGCGTTGGCGTCAGAAGCACAACCCCTTGTACGACGACCTGGGAAAACCCCTCGCTGAGAAGATCCTCGGCGACGATCGTGCCGTAGGGCCGCCTGTCCGGTTCTAGGCTGTCGTGCAGCCACGCGATTTGAAGCATCTCGCTCACGGCAGCCGGGTCCAGGATGCCGGGCAGGCCCGCCACCTTCGCCATCGTCCGGCTCGCCACACGCTCCAAGTGCTCGATGTGGGACCTGCCGGCTTTGTCTGTCTGGCCTGCGTGGACGATACGCGCGAAGATCTCGACGTCGGCCGTGGTCCGGCGGAGAGGTGGTAATATCAGAGGTCGGATCACGGCATCGCTCGCTCGGATCTTGCGCGGATGCGAATGCTATGCGCGCAGGCGGCCAGCCGCGCTCGATGCTGCGTTGCAAAAAAGTACGTTGTTGAGACGTGTCTGGGGGCGAGCCGGCCGCCAGATCCGAGAGATCGTTGCAAGTCGTTGTTATCGCTGGTGGGCGGTGAGGGACTCGAACCCCCGACCCTCTCCGTGTAAA
>NZ_CAXTBY010000141.1:0-8106 GCF_964242245.1 uncultured Methylobacterium sp.
GGTGCTGCGCTCGCCCGACGTGCCGAGCGTGCTGGTCGAGCTCGGCTACCTGTCGAGCAGGCACGACCTCGACCTGCTTCAGTCGGCCGAATGGCGCGACTCGGTGACCGGCTCGATGGCCAAGGCCATCGACCTGTTCTTCACCAACCGCGCCACCCTGGTGCAGCCTTCCCCGCCGCGCCGCTCGGCGGCCATCGCCCCAGTTTCACCATAGATCCGGTGTCGATACGGGGCATCGCCAAGCCCCGTCGCGCCGCACGTTCGGTCTTCGTCGGCGCGGATTGTCCGGGTTGCCCGGAGGCCTCTTGGGCTTCCTCGTCGTGGGCGGCCTCAAGGCCCATTCGGTCCGCGCGGCCGACGAAACCGACGGACGGGAACACCGGATGCGCCTCATCCTTCGCTTCTTCGGCTTCCTGTTCAGCGCCTGCGCGGTGCTGTTCGTGGTCGCCGCCGCCGTCGGGGCGTTCTTCTACTGGAAGTACAGCCAGGACCTGCCCGACCACGCGCAGCTCGCCAACTACGAGCCGCCGGTGATGACCCGCGTCCACGCCTCGGACGGCTCGCTGCTCGCCGAGTACGCCCGCGAGCGCCGGCTCTACCTGCCGATCCAGGCGATGCCCAAGATCGTCGTCGCCGCCTTCCTCTCGGCCGAGGACAAGAACTTCTACAAGCACGGCGGCATCGACCCCGAGGGGATCGTGCGCGCGGCGCTGACCAACGCCAAGAGCGGCAAGAAGCAGGGCGCCTCGACGATCACGCAGCAGGTGGCCAAGAACTTCCTGCTCAACAACGAGCAGACCTTCGACCGCAAGATCCGCGAGGCGCTGATCGCGCTGCGCATCGAGGCGACCTACTCCAAGGACAAGATCCTCGAACTCTACCTCAACGAAATCTTTCTCGGCACCATCGTGCCGGGCCGGAACCTGCACGGGGTCGCGGCCGCCGCGCTCGACTACTTCGGCAAGTCGGTGCACGAGCTGACGATCAACGAGGCGGCCTACCTCGCAGCCCTCCCGAAGGGACCCAACAACTACCATCCCTACCGCAAGACCCAGGCGGCGCTCGACCGGCGCAACGAGATCATCCGCCTGATGGCGGAGAACGCCTACATCACCAGGGACGAGGCCGAGGCCGCGCGCAAGATGCCGCTTGGCGTGAACCCCCGCGTCGCCTTCCCGAACGCGGCCAACGCCAACTACTTCACGGAGGAGGTCCGCCGCGAGATCTCCGAGCGCTACGGCGAGAAGAAGCTCTACGAGGGCGGCCTCTCGGTGCGCGCGACGCTGGACCCGAAGATGCAGGCGCTCGCCCGCAAGGCGCTGGTCGACGGCCTCGTGCGCTACGACCAGTCGCACGGCTGGCGCGGACCCGTCTCCAAGGTCGACCTGACCGGGCGCGACTGGGGCATGGCGGTGGCCGAGGTGCCCGCGCTCGGCGACGTGGCCCCGTGGCGGCTGGCCGTGGTGCTCGGCGGCGGGCAGGTCGGCCTGCAGCCGCGGCGCGAGGCCTCGGGGCAGGTTTCCAAGGACCGCGAGACCGGCGTGATCCCGCCCGAGGGCATGCGCTGGGCCGGCCGGCCGAACCTCGCCGCGGGCGACGTGGTCTACGTCGAGGCGATGGACGGCGGGCGCGGCCAGTACCGCCTGCGCCAGAAGCCCGAGGTCTCCGGCGCGATCGTGGCGATGGACCCCTACACCGGCCGCGTCCACGCCATGGTCGGCGGCTTCTCCTACGACGAATCCGAGTTCAACCGCGCGACGCAGGCGATGCGCCAGCCCGGCTCCTCGTTCAAGCCGATCGTGTACTCGGCGGCGCTGGACAACGGCTACACGCCCTCCTCGATCGTGCAGGATTCACCGATCACCATCGACGCCGGCCCCGGCCAGGAGGCGTGGACGCCCTCGAACTACGACGGCAAGTCCGGCGGCCCGCACACGCTGCGCTACGGCATCGAGCACTCCAAGAACCTGATGACGGTGCGGCTGGCCAAGGACGTCGGCATGCCGCTGATCGCCGAGTACGCCCGCCGCTTCGGCGTCTACGACGACATGCTGCCCGTGCTGCCGATGTCGCTCGGCGCCGGCGAGACCACGGTGATGCGGATGGTCACCGCCTACTCGATGCTCGCCAACGGCGGCCGCCGCATCCGCCCGACGCTCATCGACCGCATCCAGGACCGGGTCGGCGAGACGATCTACCGGCACGACGGCCGCAAGTGCGTCGGGTGCGATGCCGAGAAGTGGTCCGGCCAGGACGAGCCCAAGCTCGTGGACGATGCCGAGCAGGTCCTCGATCCGCTCACCGCCTACCAGATGGTCTCGATCATGGAGGGCGTCGTGCAGCGCGGCACGGCGACGATCCTCAAGCAGATCGGCAAGCCGCTCGCCGGCAAGACCGGCACGACGAACGACGCCAAGGACGCGTGGTTCGTCGGCTTCTCCCCGGACTTGGCGGTCGGCATCTACCTCGGCTTCGACAAGCCGCGCTCGCTCGGCGACCGTGCCACCGGCGGCGGCCTGGCCGCGCCGATCGCCCTCGACTTCCTCAAGGTCGCGCTCAAGGACAAGCCGCCGACGCCCTTCCGCGTGCCGCCGGGGATCAAGCTGATCCGGGTGGCGCTCGGCTCCGGCACGCGCGCCGGCTCGGGCGAGGGTGCCGGCACGATCCTGGAGGCGTTCAAGCCGGGCACCGCGCCGCCCGATTCCTACGCGCCCCCGCCCGGCCAGGCTCCGGCCCCGATGCCGGCGGATGCCGACCGCGCCGCCCAGGCCGGCGGCCTGTACTGAGCGGTTTTTAGGCCGCGCCGCGCGGGTTCCTGCTCCTGCGAGCGATGCCTGAAGAGGCGCGGGTCCCCTCTCCCGAGCGGGAGAGGGACGAGAACTTTCCGGATAGGGCACGCCCCTCATCCCAACCTTCTCCCGCTGGGAGAAGGGGCCCCGCAGGGCTTCCCGCGATCCATCGACCCGACCACAAAAAAAGCCGCCCGGTCGGGGCGGCTTTGAAAGTCTCAGGGAGGCATCAAACGGAGTGGGACGGAGGTCTCACTCGACATCCAGATATCTGGAATGCTTCATTCATGAATGGGAAAGCTTAAAGCTTGGTTAACGATGAGCTACGCACGGACCATCCGGCGGATGCGGGGCGAAGGACGCTCCTCCCGCTCCGGTCAGGCGGCGAGGCTCAGGAACAGCCCGCGTCCGTCGGTACCGCCGACGAGGCCCTCGACGAAGTTCTCCGGGTGGGGCATCAGCCCGAGGACGTTGCCGCCCTCCGCGTAGATCCCGGCGATGGAGTTCAGCGAGCCGTTGCGGTTGGCCGCGACGGTGAGCGCGCCGGCGGCATCGCAGTAGCGGAACGCGACGCGGCCCTCGCCCTCGATCCGGGCGAGCGTCTCGGAATCGGCGAAGTAATTGCCCTCGCCGTGCGCGACGCAGACGTCGATGACCTGCCCCGTCGCGTAGGCGCCGGCGAACCGGGTGTCGGTGCGCTCGACCCGCAGGGTCTGGCGATGGCAGATGAAGCGGCGGTCGACGTTGCGCATCAGCACGCCCGGCAGGAGCCCGGACTCGCACAGGATCTGGAAGCCGTTGCAGATGCCCAGCACGAGCCCGCCGCGGGCGGCATGCGCCCGGACAGCGTCCATCACCGTGGCCCGGCCCGCGATCGCGCCGCAGCGCAGGTAGTCGCCGTAGGAGAAGCCGCCCGGCAGCACCGCGAGGTCGGTGCCCGCCGGGAGCGCCGCGTCGGCGTGCCAGACCATCGCGACCTCCGCGCCTGCCAGCCGCAGCGCCCGGGCGACGTCGCCATCGCGGTTCGAGCCGGGGAAGACGACGATGGCCGCGCGCATCACGCGATCTCGATCGCGTAGTTCTCGACGACGGTGTTGGCCAGAAGCTTGTCGCAGGCGGATTTCAACGTCGCCTCGGCCCCGGCCCGATCCGCGGCGCTCACGTCCAGATCGAACACCTTGCCCTGCCGGACGCCTGCGATCT
The DNA here is from genome assembly GCF_964242245.1 of uncultured Methylobacterium sp. Taxonomy (NCBI): domain Bacteria; kingdom Pseudomonadati; phylum Pseudomonadota; class Alphaproteobacteria; order Hyphomicrobiales; family Methylobacteriaceae; genus Methylobacterium; species uncultured Methylobacterium sp. The sequence continues at coordinate 3,993 of NZ_CAXTBY010000141.1, forward strand.
CGTTGATGCCGAAGGACTTGAGCGCGGCCTCGATGGCCTTGCCCTGAGGATCGAGGACGCCGGTCTTCAGGGTGATGACGATGCGGGCTTTCATAATCCGGGGCTCTGCATGGATTTGGCACGTAGGGACGCCGCACGCGACGATCCGCGCACGCCGTCGCGCCGGCGTCGAACCATGGTCGGGGCGCCTTCCGCAGGTCTCGCGCGCGTGTAGGGACAGGCGAAGGGCATGCTGGAGGATTGGCCGCCTGCCGGCTCGGCCACGTTCCGCGTCCCCCTCATCGCCCGCGAACCTGGCTCTGCGACCGCAGGGGCTCGATGCTGGTCGCCCGGCGCCAGAGCTGAAACATGATCCAGCACGCGAACAGGCTGAACAGCGCCATCAGGATGTGACCGACGGTGTCGCCAAGGTCAAACAAGCCCGCCACCGCCCATCCGGCAGCAATCGCGACAGCGAAAACCTCAGTCCCGACCAGCACCATCATGCTGACGATCGTAATAAGGTTTCGAGTATTCACGGATCACAGGGCCTCAGCGCCGACGCGAGCCTGAACCCGGCTCACGTCGACGGCAGTACCGCGATTGCTGCACCGGTTGCAACCACAAAGCCGCGCCGCGCTTCGTGGATTTCGGTCTGCCTTGCGCTCAGCGCGGGGCGCGCTTGGCCAGGATGCGCTGCAGCGTGCGCCGATGCATGTTCAGGCGCCGGGCGGTCTCGCTCACATTGCGGCTGCACAGCTCGTACACGCGTTGGATGTGCTCCCAGCGGACGCGGTCGGCCGACATCGGGTTTTCCGGCGGGTCCGCCCGCTCGCCGGGCTGCGCCATCAGCGTGCCGTGGATCTCGTCGGCGTCTGCCGGCTTGGCGAGGTAGTCGAACGCGCCGAGCTTCACGGCGGTCACCGCCGTCGCGATGTTGCCGTACCCGGTCAGGATCACGCCGCGCGCTTCCGGGCGACGCTCCTTCAGCCGCGCGATCACGTCGAGCCCGTTTCCGTCGCCGAGCCGCATGTCGATCACGGCGAAGGCCGGTGGCCGCGCCTCGACGGCGGAGACACCCTCCGCCACGCTCTCGGCGACCTGCACGTGGTAGCCGCGTGCCTCCATCGCGCGGGCAAGGCGGGTCGAGAACGGCTTGTCGTCATCGACGATCAGCAGGCTGCGGTCGGAGAACGCGGCCAGGGGATCGGTGTCGCTCAGGGTTGCGGCGTCGGGGGTCGCCGACGATGTCGTCTGCGCCAGCATGGGACGGTCCTTTAACATTTCATTGTTTCTGATCAGCGCCTTATATAGGTGCGGCATCGGCCGCGGGCAGGGGCGGCGGCGCAATGAATTCAGGAACGTGACGCGGCGCAGCGCCCCTCTCGAAAATGTGACGTGCCCAGGAGATTCGCACCCGCGCGCCATGCGTGCCCGGCGCGGAGGCGTTCGACAGGGTGATCTGCGCACCCGAGCGCTCGATCAGGGTCTTGGCGATGAACAGGCCGAGACCGAGGCCGGCACCGACCGTGTCGCCCCCTTGCGTCCGGTCCGGGCTTCGGGTCGTGACGTAGGGCTCGCCTGCCCGCAGCAGCACCTCGCCGGAGAAGCCCGGGCCGTCGTCGCGGATCTCGATCGACACCCGGTCCAGGCTCCAGCGGCCCTCGATGACCACGCGCGCATCGGCGAAGTCGACGGCGTTGTCGAGGATGTTGGCGAGGCCGAACATCACGCCGGCGTTGCGGCGGCTGGCCGGTTCCGGCCCCTCGCCCCGGTTCGACACGTCCAGCGCGATGCCCATCGCCCGCTGGGGCGCCACCAGCTCCTCGACGAGGTGGCTGAAGGTCAGGGTCTCGAGGAAGCCCGCCCCGTCGCCGTCGAGCGAGGTCAGCTTCGAGAGGATGCCGCGGCAGCGGTCGACCTGCTCGCGCAGGAGGTGGAGGTCGTCGGCGACGGCAGGGGCGGCCGTAGGTCCGAGCTGGCGCACGAGTTCCTTGGTGATCACCATGATCGTGCCGAGCGGCGTGCCGAGTTCGTGGGCGGCCGCCGCCGCGAGCCCGTCGAGCTGCGACAGGTGCTGCTCGCGGGCGAGCACGAGTTCGGTCGCGGCGAGCGCCTGGGCGAGTTGGCGCGTCTCCTCCGACACCCGCCACGCGTAGACCCCGGTGAACGCCGTGCCGAGCAGGATCGCGGTCCAGACCCCCGAGACGTAGAGGAACGGCAGCTCGATCCGGCCGTCCGCGAACCAGGGAAGCGGGCGGTGCACGAGGGCGAGCAGCGTCGCGAAGCCGATGGCGAGCAGCCCCAGCGCCAGCGTCCGCTCCGGCGGCAGGGCGGTGGCCGAGATCAGCACGGGGGCGAGGAACAGCAGCGAGAACGGGTTCTGCAGCCCCCCGGTCAGGAACAGCAGCGCCGCGAGCTGGACGATGTCGAAGGCCAGCAGCAGCGCCGCGGAATCGTCGCTGAGCCGGTAGCTCGCCGGGAAGCGGATGCGTAAGCCGAGGTTGAGCCAGGACGAGGCCGCGATCGCCAGGAAGCACCAGCCGAAGGGAAGCGCGAGGCCGAGGCCGAACTGCGCACCCACCACCGCCGCGCTCTGCCCGGTGATCGCGAGCCAGCGCAGCCGCACGAAGGTATCGAGCCGCAGATGGCGCGCGTCGCGGACGAAGCCGCTCGGATCGGTGTCGAGCATCGTCCTAACGATAGGGCTGCCGCGCGGCCCATCCAGAGCGGGGCGCCGGATCGGCGGAGCCCGCAGCCGCCGCGGCCGGAACATTCCAGATACGCTCGCCGTTGCCGGCGGCCACGGCAAAGCGTATTGCGGGCAACGGAGTTCACGATGGCCGGCATGGATCTCGCCTACTTCGCCTTCGAGGGCGCGCGGTTCATGATGGCGCCGGCGCGCCTGGCCGCCGACCTGACCCGGCACGGGATACAGAGCCCGGCCAACCCGATGGCCTACTCGCCCTACGCCCGCTCGATCGCCGCCGGCTGCGAGATGTTCGAGCGCGCGACCCGGCGCTACGGCAAGCCGGCCTTCGGCCTGTCCGGGACCACTGTCGAGGGCATGCGCGTGCCGGTGACGGAGCGCGTCGTATGGGAGCGGCCGTTCTGCCGGGTGATCAGCTTCGACCGCGGCTTCCTGCGGCCGCCCTCCGAGCCGCAGCCCAAGCTCCTGATCGTCGCGCCGATGTCCGGCCACTACGCGACGCTGCTGCGCGGCACCGTCGAGGCGATGCTGCCGAACCACCACGTCCTCGTCACCGACTGGTCCGACGCCCGCATGGTGCCGCTGATGGCCGGGCGGTTCGACCTCGACAGCTACATCGACTACCTCCAGGCGATATTTCGCGACCTCGGCCCCGACCTCCACGTGATGGCGGTGTGCCAGCCGGCCGTTCCGGTGATCGCTGCCGTGGCCGTGATGGAGGCCGAGGGAAGCCCGTCGGTCCCCGTCTCGATGACGTTGATGGGCGGCCCGATCGACACCCGCCGCTCGCCGACCGCCGTGAACTGCCTCGCGCAGGAACGCGGCCAAGCGTGGTTCGAGACGAACACCATCAGCTACGTGCCGCCGCTCTACCCGGGCGCGTGGCGGCGGGTCTACCCGGGCTTCCTCCAGCTCTCCGGCTTCATGGCGATGAACCTCGATCGCCACGTCGACGCGCACTCGGACATGTTCGGCCACCTCGTGCGGGGCGACGGCGACTCGGCCGAGAGGCACCGGGACTTCTACGACGAGTACCTCGCCGTGATGGACCTGACCGCCGAGTTCTACCTCCAGACGGTCGAGACCGTGTTCGTGAACCACGACCTGCCCAAGGGTACGATGCGCCATCGCGGCCGCCCGGTCGACCTCGGAGCGATCCGGCGCTGCGCCGTCCTCGCCGTCGAGGGCGAGAACGACGACATCTCCGGTGTCGGGCAGACGCTGGCGGCCCTCGACCTGACGCCGAACCTCGCACCGGAGCGCAAGGCCTACCACCTCCAGCCCGACGTCGGGCATTACGGGGTGTTCAACGGCTCGCGCTACCGCGCGGTGATCGCGCCGCGCATCAGTGCCTTCGTGCGCGCGATGCAGGTCTTCGTGGCCGAGGACGTTCCGCACCTCCGCCGGGTTGTGTGATCGGCCTAG
>NZ_CAXTBY010000142.1:0-8066 GCF_964242245.1 uncultured Methylobacterium sp.
CACCCGCCTCAACAGCCTGCGCCGTCGGCCCCGCCGCAGGCAGAACAGAACAGCCCGACGCCGCGAGAGCAAGGCACAGGACCGGGTAGAGAACGCGCATCCAGGACCGCCAATCGATTCCGCCGCTCCGACGCCTAGCTCAATCCCGCTCCGGTGTCCGTAGCAGGGGGGTCACAGTCCGATCCGCATGCCGGCGCGGCGGGAACGATCCCCGCTGCGCACATCGCGCGGGACCGGTGATGGCGGCCTGGGAATGCCGGTGGGACCGTGGGAAGACCTTGACTGCGGGTCTCGACGGGCCCGGGCGCCTCGACGGACGCGGGCGGATCGTGTCGCCGTGGCCGCGAGGCGTCCCGCATCGCAAGGAAATGCCTGGGGTAGGGGAAAACCTCACGTCCATGAGGCAGTCTCCCTGAACGCCTCCGGACCTGCAGGATGCCCGGTGCGGCGGCGCCACGTCTTCTTCATCCCCGGCTACGATCCCGAGGGACGGACCCGCTGCCGGCTCCTCTTCCTGCGCGAACGCGTGCGCTACGCCAAGCGGTTCGACGAGAGCCACCGCCCGATCGCGCCGGGTCACGAGCGCGGACGGCCTTCGACTCCGGCCTGCCCCTGATGGCGGCGCAGCCTCGGGCGGATCGAGTCCGGGCCGAAGTCGCCCTGCTCGTCGTGACGCGCCGCATCGTCTGGGTCGACGTGCAGGCACCGCAGGACTGGATGAACGTCCCAGACTTCAAGCGGTGCTGGACCCCTCGCTCGCCCTCGAAGGCCGCGCGATCGCCGATCCGATCGTGCGTTCGGCCCAGGTTCGGGGAATCCTGACGCCCGCGACCTATGCCCATGTCCGTAACAAGCCGTTCCGGATGCACTTCCAGTTCCTGCTCGCTAACGAGCGGCCCGGCGAGTACGATTTCATCCAAGAGGGTCCGGGACCACAATTCCTGGGCGATCGGGCGCTACGGTCGATCGTCGGATTGGTGTCCGGTTGCCGGGGCGCGAACCGCCGCGTGAGGCGGGCCGACGCGAAGGACGCTGGGCGGATGCTTCCCGCGCAGCCGGCTCTCCGCAGGCGTTCCGTATGCCGCGCGCGAGCACCGATCCGGGAGGCCGAAGGCGTGCGCAAGCTCGGAGACCGCGACCCGTGACGCTGCCCAAACCCGGTCCCGAAGCTGGTACGCCGCCTCCGCAGGTGCTCGTGGTGATGGGCGTGTCGGGCTCGGGCAAGAGCACCATCGCTGCCCTCGTCGCGGAGCGCCTCGGCTGGATCTTCGTCGACGGCGACAGCTTCCACACGCCCGAACACATCGCCAAGATGCACGCCGGTTCGGCCCTCGACGACGAGGACCGCGCACCGTGGCTTGCCGCGATCGCCGTCTGGATTCGTCACCGGCTCGCGGCGGGGGAGTCCGGCGTGATCGTCTGTTCGGCCCTGCGGAGGACCTATCGCGACGTACTCACCGGAGGCTCGGCCTGCGTGCGGGTCGTCTACCTCGACGGCAGCCGCGCGCTGATCGCCGGACGGCTCGCCGCGCGCCACGGACACTTCATGCCGTCGACCCTGCTGGACAGCCAGTTCGCAGTGCTGGAGCCGCCCGGCCCGGACGAGTACCCGATCGTCGTCGCCATCGACGCCGAGCCCGAGGCGATCGTCGCGTGCATCCTCGCGCAGGTTCGCGATGCGGGCGTGGCCGGACCGGGACGGAGCGGACGATGAGCATTGACCCCATCGCCCTGGTGATCTCCGACGTGGACGGCACCCTCGTCACCGGGAGCAAGCGGCTGAGCCCGGCTACGATCCGCGCGGTCGCGCGCCTCGGCGAGGCCGGGATCGGCTTCACGGTCGCCTCGGCCCGACCTCCGATCGGATTGCGCGGCCTCGTCGAGGCGCTGGACCTGCGCCTGCCGATGGGCGCCTTCAACGGCGCGACCGTCGTCGGGCCGGATCTCTCGGTGATCGAGGAGCACCTGATCCCCGAAGGCGCGGCGCGGGAGGCCGCCGCGCGCCTCGCGGGTGCAGGCCTCGACGTCTGGGTGTTCGCCGACGGGCTCTGGTGCCTGCGCGATCCGGATGCGCCCTACACCGACAGCGAGCGCAGAACCCTGCTGACGGAACCGCGCGTGGTCGCCGATCTCGGACCGCTGCTCGCGCGGGCGTCGAAGATCGTCGGCGTCAGCGCCGATCACCGTCACCTCGCGGCCTGCGAAGCGGAGATCGGCGACGCGCTCGCGGGGCGCGCGACCGTGCACCGGTCCCAGGCCTACTACCTCGACGTCACCCCGCCCGGCATCGACAAGGGCGGATTCGTCGGCTGGATGGCCCGGCACCTCGGCATCGAACCTCGGCGGATTGCCACCTTCGGCGACGCCGGCAACGACCGGGCGATGTTCGCCTGCGGCGGCCTCTCCGTGGCGATGGGCAACGCCGAGGATGCGGTCAAGGCGGCGGCTGGCGCGGTGACGGGCACCAACGACGCGGATGGCTTCGCGGCGGCGATCGAGCGTCTCGTCCTGCCCTGAACTCCGAGGTTGCGTCGGGCCATCCCTTCTGGGGTAGACCGCCCGCTCGTGCGGTAACGCCCCGCGCGATCTGCGGTGTGGCGCGCGCAGCACACGGCGCGGGCGCTGTCCCGCTGCCCCCGGGCGAACGCGTCGAGGCCGCTTTCCGGCCTCAATTGAACCCGACCTAGCTTGGCAACAACAAGCCGGACCGGGTCTCCTCGCATGCATGGACGCCGCCTCTTCCTCGTTGCCGCGTTCGCGGTCGTGGCCGCTCCGGCCATCGCGCAGGGAGCCCGCGACAACATCGATGCGCTGATCGAGCAGCATGCCAAGGCCAACGGCGTGCCGGCGAGCTTCGTCCACGCGGTGGTCAAGCGCGAAAGCAACTACAATCCGCAGGCCAGGGGCGGCAGTGCGATGGGCCTGATGCAGATCAAGCCGGCGACGGCGCGCAGCCTCGGGTATCAGGGCGACGCCGCCGGCCTCTACGACCCGGAGACGAACCTGCGCTACGGTGTGGCCTACCTCGCCGGAGCCTACCGCACCGCGCAGGGCGATCTCAGCCGAGCCTACGGCTACTACAATCGCGGCTACTACTACGCCGCCAAGCGCCAGGGCATCCCCAGCGAGCTCGCCGCGGTGGTGGCACCGGTGGCGGCGTCCGCGAGCGCCGTGGCGAGCCTGTTCACCGGCCAAGCGCCCGTCGTCGATCCGAACGTCACCGCGGCCAACGCCGCGCTGGCCTACGCCCCGACCGCCGCGTCGGTGCCGGCCGAGACGGTGGAGGTGCCGTTGCCACCCCGCCGCCCGGCCGCGTTCAGCGGGGGCGAGGCGGTGCAGGTGGCAGACCTTCGGCTGGGCGAGGACCCGGCTGCGATCCCGGGCCGGACCGAGTCCGCGGCGGTCGCCCTGGCGGTCGCGGTGCCGTTGCCGCCGCGCCGGCCGGGTTCGCTCCCCGGCGCCGTGCAGGTGGCGAGCCTCACCCCGGCCGCCGACCTCTCCGGGATTGCCCTGACGCCGCAGGCCGCAGGGCAGACTTCGCCCCTCCAGGCCCCTGCGGCAACAGCCGGTAGCGGTGTGGCCGAGGCCGTGGCGGTTCCGCTGCCGCCGCGCCGGCCGTCGCCGCAGCGCTTGGCCGCCTTCGTCCGGCCCGCTCCCCTCCGCAAACCCGCTGCGACCGGCACCGTCCTCGAAGCGACGGCGTTGCCGGCGGATCGGTAGGCTCGCGACGCGCGGGCGGTTCGGCGATCCGCGTTGCCCACACCACGATCGTCCGCGGCGCTTGACCGCCGGCCTTGACCGCAACACATACGGGTACGGCAGAACAGCGGACCACCGTAGCGCACGTCGCGCGACCGTGTCGAAACCGCGCGTGCCTCAGCCGAATCACAATGCACCGAGGGCAGGGGTGCGCCGACTCTCCGCGCTTCGGATCGAGCATGGCCCTGCCATTCCCATCCCGTGGCCGCGGCGCGTTGATTGCGTCGAGAGGCCCGATCGGGATCTCCTCCGACACGGAACGAATGGGGAAGCGGACGACGCCATGACCGGCGCGGTGGAACAAGAATCCCTCTTCCTGTCCGAACTCGGCCGCCGGGTCCGCCATGCGCGCACCGTGCGTGGATTGTCCCGGAAGCTGCTCTCGCAGACGTCCGGCCTGTCCGAGCGCTACATCGCGCAGCTCGAGGGCGGGCAGGGCAACGTCTCGATCATCCTGCTGCGGCGGGTGGCCGGCGCGATGGGCGTGCGGCTCGACGACATGATCACGGGCAGCGACGCGGTGCCGGACTGGCCGGTGCTGCGCGACCTCCTGGGCCAAGCCTCGCCGGATCAGATCGCGGCCGCGAAGGAGGCGCTGTCCGGCGGCGTTCGGTCGGCGGGCGGGCCGCGACCGCGCGTGGCGCTCGTGGGCCTGCGCGGCGCCGGCAAGTCCACCCTAGGGCGCCTCGCCGCCGAACGCCTCGGCTGGCCCTTCGTCGAGCTGAACGCCGAGATCGAGCGCGAGAACGCTCTCTCCGTCAAGGAGATCTTCGCAATCTACGGACAGGAGGGTTACAGGCGGCTGGAGCAGGCGGCCCTGCGCCGGTTGACCGAGCATTCCGGGCCGCTGATCCTGGCGACCAGCGGCGGCATCGTCGCGGAGCCGCTGACCTACGACCTGCTGCTGCAGGCGTTCTTCACGATCTGGCTCAAGGCGAGGCCGGAAGAGCACATGCAGCGGGTGCGGGACCAGGGCCACCTCGTCACGACCGGCGACCATACCTCGGCAATGCAGGAGCTTCGCGCGGTGCTCGCCAGTCGCGAGCCCCTCTATGCCCGTGCCTCTGCCACGGTCGACACCTCGGACGTTTCCGTCGACACCATGGTGGACCGCCTTACGCGGACGATCGAGGCCCGCTTCGACGGGCGGCAGCCGCAGGCCGGCTGAGCGCTTCGATGTTGGGCCCGCGTTCCAGGCATGCCCTTGATCGGGACGGGCCACCACCCCACGCTAGGGCTCGCGAGTACCGGCGGCGAAGGTCGTCGACCTGGAGCCATGCGAGGATCGACCTTTCTTCGGTCCGCGACCTGGACGAAGACGTTGATCACCTCAACCTCGCAGTCGGAAGGATGTCTCGTCCGTCCGGCTGCGGGAAGCGAGGAGCGAGGAGCAAGCCATGACAGCAAGTCCCGCCGTCGGCCGTGCCGCGGGCGAGATCGCCGGCACCTGCGATCCGGTCTGGTCGCGCCTGCGGGCTGAGGCCGAGGCTGTTCTGCGGCAGGAGCCGCAACTCGCCTCGTTCATCGTCGCCACGATCCTGAACCACGCGACACTGGAAGGTGCCGTCGCTCATCGGGTCGCGGCCCGGCTCGGGCATCCGGCGCTGTCCTCCGAGCTGATCGCGCACGCCTTCCACGAGGCGATCCACGAGGACCCGCGCATCGGCGAGGCCTTCCGCGCCGACATCGTCGCGGTGATGGACCGCGATCCCGCGACCTCCCGCGCCCTGGAGCCGGTGCTGTACTTCAAGGGCTTCCACGCGATCCAGGCGCATCGGCTCGCCCACCACGTCTGGGGCCGGGGACGGCGCGACCTCGCCCTCTACCTCCAGAGCCGCTCGTCGGAGGTGTTCCAGTGCGACATCCACCCGGCGGCAAGGATCGGGCGAGGCATCTTCCTCGACCATGCCACCGGGCTCGTCGTCGGCTCGACGGCGGTGATCGAGGACGACGTCTCGATCCTGCACGCGGTGACGCTGGGCGGCACCGGCAAGCAGGGGGCCGACCGCCACCCGAAGATCCGCCGCGGCGTGATGATCGGCGCGGGCGCCAAGATCCTCGGCAACATCGAGGTCGGCGCGTGCGCGCGGGTTGCCGCCGGATCGGTCGTGCTGCGCCCGGTGCCAGCCAACACCACGGTCGTCGGCGTGCCGGCCCGGGTCGTCGGCACGGCGGGCTGCGCCGAGCCCGCGCGCGCCATGGACCAACTCGTCAGCCTGGATCAGTTCATCCACCTCGGCGAGGGCATCTGAGGCCTCGGGCCGCCGCGCTTGCCCCACCGCGGGCGCCGTGGCAAGCGGTGGCCCCCGGGAGCGGGCTCCTCGCGGGCGTCCCGCCCGGCAAAGAACGCGAAAGGCTCGACAGCGTGACCAAGCCCGAAGTCGCGAAGTTGCAGGACTACCTGCGCCGCAAGTTTTCCAACACCAACATCCGCATCGTGGCGATGAAGACCGGCGATTCGGCCGAGGTCTTCATCGGTGAGGAATCGATCGGCGTGATCTCCGACGACAAGGAGGACGGGGACGATTCCTTCGTGTTCCGCATGGCGATCCTCGACATCGACCTTGAGGACGCGTGAGTCGAGCGGGACGCCCGCGCACGGGTTAACGCTAATCCACAGCCGTGCTTAACATTTCGTAAACGAACCGGTTAGGGTACGCACGTTCTCGATACGGAGCGTGCGCGTCATGGTACTCACCCCCGCAGCCGTCGACGCGATCCGGACGCTGTGCGTCGGGCTCGCCCTGTCGGGCCTCCTCGCCAGCGCCTTCGAGATGTTCACCGAGCACCGGGCGAGCTTCAGCCTGCTGGAACGCGGGGGCCTCGGTGCCGTCGCGGCGCTGCCGATGCTGGCCTTCAGTGCCCCCTTCATCATCCTGCGCAACACCGTTCGGGGTCGGCGGATCGAGGGGCGGCCGATCCCCTTCGTGATGCTCGCCACCATCATCGCCTGCGGCTGGAGCCTGCTCTCGGGCCGGCTCGCCCTCGACTTGGCGACCCTGCTCGTCGGAGCCTGAGGCCCGCGGACGGAGGCGGGACGCGGCGGGCCTGCGCCGCGGGCGACCGGGTGCGATCCGCAGACCGATGCCGCCGATGGCTGGTTCGGCGATCAACCACTCCCGCTTCCGCGCGTGTCATGGCGCCCGTGTCCTTGAGCGGGGTACGCCGGCGAGGCTCCGCGCGACGGCCGACGTCAACGGTTGGCCGTCGCCACCGGCGAATTGCCGCCGTTGAGCGAGACCCAGGCCTTTCCGTCCTGACCCTCGCGCTTGATGTAGGCGTAGCCCGTGTTGCGCCAGGACAGGACCGTGTTGGTCTTGTTGTCGAGGATGAAGTCGCCGTGGTCGGTGCGCACCATCAGCACCGCGTGGCCTTCGCCGATCTCGTCGATGACCACCGTCATCCGCATGGCGCGCCGCGGCAGGCCGCGCTCGACCAGCATGCGGCGCTTGAGCAACTGGTAGTCCTCGCAATCGCCGAAGCCGTCGTCGGGGAAGTCCCAGCGATCGACGACGCCCCAGTGGGCCTGATCGGTCACCGGCTTGATGCGGCCGTTCACCCTCCGGTTCACGGCACTCAGCGTCCGCCAGAGCGCCGCGTTGAGCGGGATGAACGCCGGCTCGGCGACATCGACCGTGCATTCCGCGGGCAGACGCTGGCAGAATTCGGTCCAGGCGACCACCGGCCGCGCCGCCGGTCCGGTCTCGACGGCCGTTCCCGTCTCCGGAAGCGACGCGACCGGTCTGGTTTGCGTCGAGGCGCCGCCGATCATCAGGATGGTGCCGACGAGGCCGAGCGCCGCGGCCCGTCCGGTCCGCTGCGCCGCATCGCGCCATCGGAGGCCCCCGAGAGCTTCCGCCGCCTGGACGAACGCGTGCCGCATGCCCATGCCCCGTCGTCCGCTGATGTTAAGGGACGAAGCTCGCACGCTCGCGCGAAGCGCTCAACATAAAAATGAAGGCGGAGGTAACGCGGACTTTGAAGAAAGGTTTCAAGTCGGGACGGCGATGCGATCGCGGCACGTGCCAGGATATGCATGCCAAATCGCACTGGCTTCCGCAGCGATTCCGCGGCTTGAGACAGGACTTGGCCCGCGAACGCTGGGCGTAGGCTATCAGCAAGAAACCTGCCAGCAGGCCGTCAGGACTCAGCGCGAGCTCGGCCGGACGCGCCGGGATATCCTGCGTCGGTCCGCTCCGCGTCCGATGCCGGACGAATCGGTCCCCTCGGATAGCGCCGACGCGAGGGTCGAGCGTCGAGCAGCCTGAGCATCCTCAGCGGTTTGCGGTTGTGGCTGGGGCGGTTGC
>NZ_CAXTBY010000143.1:0-8002 GCF_964242245.1 uncultured Methylobacterium sp.
TGCCCGCGTCGGTGGCTCAGCCGCCACCGCCCCGGGCGACGGCCCGACGCGCCGGGCTCTGGGACACGGGCGGTTCGTTCAGGACCACGGAGGAAATGCCGTGGCCGCCGACCCTGCTCTCGGATGCCGGAACAGACACTGCTGCCCCGCCCATTACGAGGCGGGGTAGGGGGCACCCCGTGACGGAAGCCCCGGGGGCAAGACCGCGTCTTGAACCCCGGCAGCACGCTCGACAGGACGGGAGTACGTCGGACAAGACACCGCGACGCAAGCATCGGCCCCGGACCCCGACAGGTCCGGAGCCGCGGGACGCCGGGGAACCGGCCTCGACCTCACTGCCCCTCGTGGTTCCGCGGCGTCCCGCGTCACCCTTCGCCCCAGCCATGCCTCCGGCGGATCTTTCCGCGCGGAGACGACGACCCATGCGGTCTCCAACCCATGCAGTCCCACGGCGCAGGCACGCATCCTGCCCCCGGCCGACTTCGCCGGAAACCCGAGGCCCCATGCGCACGATCCCGATCGAACCCATCGCCACGGACGCCTTCGCGCCGTTCGGCGACCTGCTCGTCGCGCCCGCCCTCGGCCCGCGCCAGGACCGGGCGGCCGCGATCGAGAACGGTCGCGCCGGCGTGCCCCTCAACGTCGCCCTGGTCCGCAGCGAGCCGTCTTCCGGGCTCATGCCGCTGACGCGGATGGAGCGGCACCCGCATTCGAGCCAGGCCTTCCTGCCGCTCGCGGTCGGGAGCTACCTCGTGGTGGTGGCGCCCGACCGGGACGGGCGGCCGGACGAGGCCGCGCTCCGCGCGTTCCGGGTGCCGGGCCACGCCGGCATCAACTACCGCGCCGGGGCGTGGCACGCGCACATGATGACCGCGACCGAGCCCGGCACCTTCGCGATGCTCGTCCACGAGGACGGAACGGAGGCGGATTGCGTGTTCGCGGCCATCGCGCCGGTGACGCTCGCGCCGCCGGACGAGACGGCAGGCCCGCGGACCTGAGCCGACGCCCTGATGCGAAAGGGCCGGTCAGCCGGGCGACGAACCCGTCGGCATCCGGACGCGCCGCGGGCGGCAGCCGCCAGCGGTATCGTTCGCGCGCGCCGGGCCGTGTGGGGATCGCGTGCGAACGCAGACGCCCGATCCGGCGCCGCCCGGCAAGGTTCAGGGTGACGATCCCGAAGGCCGCCGCGACCAGGACTGGGACGTGATGCAGACCGGAGGATTGTTCGGCGACACGCCGGTCAGGTTGGCGGTGGAGCCCCGTTCCGGCGTCTGCGGGAGATAGGCTGAGGTCACCGCGCAGCCGATCACGGTCGCGGGAATCGCCGGGAACAGCTTGATGCGCGCGATCAGCGCGAGGCGGGCGGTGGTCGCACCGACGACGATCGCCGCCCGGACCGGCAGGCCGAAGGCGGCGGCGAGCGGGACGTCGAGGACGAGCATCGCGGCGATCCAGGCGATGACCATGCCGGCCAGCGCGCACGGTACGAGGTTCTTGAAGCCTTCGGCCGTCGATGCCCGCCCGGCCTACCCGGCTCCGACCGGCGGCGATGCGCGCCGCGGAGCGGGATGCCCCGCGGCCGAGGTCGCCGCCTGCCCGCGTCGACGCCAGTCCGTGCGGAATATTCGGGCAGTTCCGAGCCCGGACCGGGTCTCGTGTTTTTCCGCGCCGACGGACATGATGCCCCGTGCGGAGCGGCCCGGCCGCATCCGGCGGGCGCGAGGGTGCCGGACGGTCTTCCGCGGAGACCGGTCCGGAGTCGCCGCAGCTTGGCGCCGCAGACACCCGGAGCGATAGCGTGATGGCCGAACCGACCGTGACCGATCCGGGAGAGGGAAGGGCCGTCGCGTCCGCCGACCCGCGTTGGGATCCGCCTGCCTACGCCGCCGTGGCGGCGCCCCTGCTCGGCCTCGTCCTCGATCCCGCCTGGATCGACCCGATCGCGGCCAACCTGCGGGTCCTGGCAGCCGCCGCCGCCCTCATCGACGGGTTCGTGCTGCCCGACGAGGCCGAGGCCGCGCCGGTCTTCGGAGCCTGAGCCGATGACGGGGACGGACTGGGCCTGCGCCGACGCGGCGGCCATCGCGGCCGCAGTCGGGCAGCGGCGCACGAGCGCCCGTGCCGTGACCGAGGCGGCCCTGGCTCGGATCGGGCGGGTGGATCCGGGCGTCAACGCCTTCACCGACGTGACCGTGGAACGGGCGCGCGCCGCCGCGGACGCCCTCGACGCGGCCATCGCGCGGGGCGAACCCGCGGGGCCGCTCGCCGGCGTGCCGTTCGCGGTCAAGAACCTGATCGACGTCGCGGGCCTGCCGACGCGGGCGGGCTCGAAGATCAACCGCGGCCGGGCGCCGGCGCCCCGCGACGGCGCCCTGGTGCGGCGCCTGGAGGCGGCGGGCGCCATCCTCGTCGGCGCGCTCAACATGGGCGAGTACGCCTACGACTTCACCGGCGAGAACGTCCACGACGGCGACAGCCGCAACCCGCACGCCCCCGATCACATGTCCGGCGGCTCGTCCGGCGGGTCCGGCGCGGCGGTGGCGGCCGGCCTCGTGCCGCTGGCGCTGGGCTCGGACACCAACGGCTCGATCCGGGTGCCCTCGGCCTTCTGCGGCTGCTTCGGCCTGAAGCCCACCTACGGGCGCCTGACGCGGGCCGGCAGCTTCCCGTTCGTGGGCAGCCTCGACCATCTCGGGCCGATGGCGCGCAGCGTCACCGACCTCGCCACCGCCTACGACGCGATGCAGGGCGCCGACCCCGACGATCCGGCCGCGACCATGCGGGCCACGGAGCCCGCCTCGCGGGGCCTCGAAGCGGGCCTCGGGAACCTGCGCATCGCGGTGGCCGGCGGCTACTTCGCCCGCAGCGGCGACGCGGAGGCGTTCGAAGCGGTGCAGGTGGTGGCCCGCGCGCTCGGCGCGACGCGCACCGTCGAGATCCCGGAGGCGGCGCGGGCTCGCGCCGCCGCCTACCTCATCACCGCGGCCGAAGGGGCCGCCCTCCACCTCGACCGCCTTCGGGAACAGCCCCAGAACTTCGATCCGGCGGTGCGGGACCGGCTGATCGCCGGGGCGATGCTGCCGGCGCCCTGGGTCGAGCGGGCGCAGCGCTTCCGCCGCTGGTACCGGGGGGCGGTCGCCGACCTGTTCGAGACGGTGGACGTGATCCTGGCGCCAGCCACCCCGTGCCGGGCGCCCCGGCGCGGGCAGACGCACTTCACCCTCGACGGCGTCAGCCTGCCGGTGCGGGCCAATGTCGGCGTGTTCACGCAGCCGATCTCGTTCATCGGCCTGCCGGTCGTGGCGGTCCCGGTGTGGCTCGACGGCGGGCTGCCGCTCGGCGTGCAGGTCATCGCCGCCCCGTGGCGCGAGGACGTGGCGCTCCGGGTCGCCCGCGTGCTGGAGCGGGCCGGCACGGTGCGCGCTCCGATCGCGGAGGTCGGCTGATGGTGATCGACGACGCGACCGTGAAGGCCGAAGTCGAGGCGGCGTTCCGGGCCTACGAGGCGGCGCTCGTGGACAACGACGTGCCGACCCTGGAGGCGCTGTTCCGCGACGATCCCCGCACCATCCGCTACGGCATCGGGGAGAACCTCTACGGCATGGACGCGATCCGCGCCTTCCGCCGGGCGCGCTCGGCGCAAGGGCTCGCCCGCACGCTGTCGGAGACCGTCATCACCACCTACGGCCGGGACTGCGCCACCGCGATGACCCTGTTCCACCGCCCGGGCGCGCCGGGCCGGATCGGGCGCCAGAGCCAGACCTGGGTGCGGTTCGCCGACGGCTGGCGGGTGGTGGCCGCGCATGTGAGCGTGATCGAGGGGTAGGGCCGGACGCGCCTTCCCTCTCTCCGCTTCAGGCTTGCGGATCTACATATCGCCCTACGCGATCAGGACAGGCTCGGGTCCCGCAACCCCGCGCGGGAGAGGGACAGGGTGAGGGATGAGAACTGTCCGGATGCGGCACGCCCCTCACCCCATCCCTCTCCCCCTGGGAGAGGGGGCCGCCCGGCGCCTCGCCCGATCGGCATAGCGCCGTTCTCGGGATGGGTGAACCGGCAAGCCTCTGCGGAGGAGGGGATGCGTCGGCAGCCTTTGCCGGAATCGGCCGTCTTAGCGTCGCTCCGGACTGGCCGCGCGCTTGCATGATGGCGGCTGTCCCCCAGGGACGCTCGGAAACGGGCGCCCGGCCCACGGAGCACACCCGCCCGACATGCTGTCCCGCCCGATGAAGACATTCGCCGTTCGTGCGGCGCTCGCCGGCGCCCTGACGCTCGCGGGCTCCGCGGCCCTCGCGCAAGGGGTTCTGCGGATCGGCATGACCGCCTCCGACATCCCGCTGACCACGGGGCAGGCCGACAACGGCGGCGAGGGCATGCGCTTCACGGGCTACACGGTCTACGACGGGCTCATCAACTGGGACCTGTCCTCGGCGACCAAGCCCTCCGACCTCGCGCCGGGGCTGGCCGAGAGCTGGACCGTGGACGCGACGGACAAGACCAAGTGGACGTTCAAGCTGAGGAGCGGCGTGAAATTCCACGACGGCTCGGACTTCACGGCGGATGCCGTGGTGTGGAACCTCGACAAGCTCCTGAAGAACGATTGCCCCCAGTACGACCCGCGCCAGTCGGCCCAGGGGCGCACCCGCATCCCGGCGGTGGCGCGCTACAAGGCGGTCGATCCCCTGACCGTCGAGATCGTCACCAAGGCGCCGGACGCGACGCTGCCCTACCAGATCGCCTGGGTGATGATGTCCTCGCCCGCGCAGTGGGAGAAGCTGGGAAAAAGCTGGGACGCCTTCGCCAAGACGCCGTCCGGCACCGGGCCGTGGAAGATGACCCTGTTCGCGCCGCGCGAGCGCGCCGAGATGGTCCCCAACGCGAACTACTGGGACAAGGGCCGGGTGCCCAAGCTCGACAAGCTCGTGCTGGTGCCGCTGCCCGAGGCCAACGCCCGCGTCGCCGCCCTCCGCTCCGGTCAGGTCGACTGGATCGAGGCGCCCGCGCCCGACGCCGTCGCCTCGCTCAAAGGGGCGGGCTTCACCATCGTCACCAACACCTATCCGCACAACTGGACGTGGCACCTGTCCCGCGTCGAGGGCTCGCCCTGGAACGACATCCGGGTGCGCAAGGCGGCGAACCTCGCCATCGACCGCGACGGGCTGAAGGAGCTGCTCGGGGGGCTCGCGGTGCCGGCGACCGGCTTCTTCCCGCCCGGCCACCAATGGTTCGGCCACCCGACCTTCCAGGTGAAGTACGATCCGGCGGCCGCCAAGAAACTGCTGGCCGAGGCCGGCTACGGCCCGAACAAGCCGCTCAAGACCAAGATCGGGATCTCGGCCTCGGGCTCCGGGCAGATGCAGCCGCTGCCGATGAACGAGTTCGTGCAGCAGAACCTCGCCGAGGTCGGCATCCAGGTCGACTTCGAGGTGGTCGAGTGGAACACGCTGATCAACATCTGGCGCGCCGGCGCCAAGGCCGACATCGCCCGCGGCGTCACGGCGATCAACTACACCTACTTCATCCAGGACCCCTTCACCGGCTTCATCCGCCACCTCCAGAGCACCTTCGCCCCGCCGAACGGCACCAACTGGGGTTCTTACGCGGACCCGGCGATGGACACGATGTTCGATCAGGTCCGCAACGCGTTCGACAAGTCCGAGCAGACCGCGGTGCTGGAGAAGATCCACGAGAAGTTCGTCGACGACGCGCTGTTCCTCATGGTCACCCACGACGTGAACCCGCGGGCGATGAGCCCCAAGGTGAAGGGCTTCGTCCAGGCGCAGAACTGGTTCCAGGATTTCTCGCCGATCACCATCGCGACGGCGGGGCGGTAGGGGGCCGCCTCTCCTTCTCACGTCCGGGCTTGCGGATTCACACGTCTTAGAACCGCGAGGAAAACCCTCCGCAGTCATTCCGGGGCGCCGCAGGCGAACCCGGAATCCAGAACCGCCGAGGCGGCAAGCGAAGGCGCCGGCGGCGGCTATGGATCCCGGGTTCTGCTTCGCAGCCCCGGGATGACGGGGTTGGAGCGGATTAAGGCGAGGTTCTCGCCGCGACCGGTGAGATGTGTCCATCGACTAACCCCCTCTGCGAGAGAGGGAAACGACGCGCCCAACCTTGGAATCGGAATAAGGAAACCCTGGACGCGATGCTGCTCTACATCCTCAAGCGCCTCGTCTACGTGACGCCCGTCGCCTTCGGCGTCAGCGTCGTGTGCTTCCTGCTGGTGCACTTGGCGCCGGGCGACCCCTTGAGCGCGATCCTGCCCGCGGACGCGACGCAGGCGACGATCGACGAGATGCGGGCCGCCTACGGCTTCGACAAGCCGCTCCCGGTGCAGTACGCGATCTGGCTCTGGCACGTGTTCCACGGCGACCTCGGCGTCTCGATCGCCACCGGGCGCCCGGTGCTCGGCGAGGTCTCCCGCGCGGTGGTCAACAGCCTGATCCTCGCCTCCGTCGCGACGCTGATCGGCTTCACCTTCGGCACCCTGTTCGGGTTCGTGGCCGGCTACCACCGCAACTCGATCCTCGACCGGATCGCGTCCGCCATCTCGGTCTTCGGCGTGTCGGTGCCGCATTACTGGCTCGGCATGGTCATGGTGATCGTGTTCTCGGCCCAGCTCGGCTGGCTGCCGCCGACGGGGGCGGGCCCGGACGGCTCCGGCAACTGGCGGCCGGACTTCGAGCACCTGCGCTTCATCATCCTGCCCGCGGTGACGATGTCGGTGATCCCGATGGGCATCATCGCCCGCACCGTGCGGGCGCTGGTGGCCGACATCCTCGCCCAGGACTTCGTCGAGGCGCTGCGGGCCAAGGGCCTCGACGAGGTCGGGGTGTTCCGGCACGTGGTGCGCAACGCCGCTCCCACGGCGCTCGCGATCATGGGGCTGCAGCTCGGCTACCTGCTCGGCGGCTCGATCCTGATCGAGACCGTGTTCGCGTGGCCCGGCACCGGCTTCCTGCTCAACGCGGCGATCTTCCAGCGCGACCTGCCCCTGCTCCAGGGCTCGATCCTGGTGCTGGCGATGTTCTTCGTGGCGCTCAACCTCCTGGTCGACGTGATGCAGACCGCCCTCGATCCGCGCATCGAGCGGGCGTGATCACAAGGGAGAGCATGATCCCATGACCGCACCCGTCACCGCCGCGACCATGGCCCTCGACGGGGGCGTCGCCCCGGCCTCCGCGCAGACCGAGCCGGCGGCGTTCTCCGCCTCGCGGGGCTACTGGGGCCATGTCGGCCACCGGCTGGTGCGCGACCCCGTGGCGATCGCCGCCGGCACTGTCATCCTGGCCATCGTCCTGATCGCGGTGTTCTCCCCGTGGATCACGCCGATGGACCCCTATCGCGGCTCGATGCTGCGGCGCCTGAAGCCCGTGGGCGACGCGACCTACTGGCTCGGCTCGGACGAGCTCGGGCGCGACATGGTGAGCCGCCTGATGATGGGGGCGCGGCTGTCGCTGTTCATGGGCGTGACGCCGGTGCTGATCGCCTTCGTCATCGGCGCGTCCATCGGCATCCTGGCCGGCTACGTCGGCGGCTGGACCAACACGATCCTGATGCGCACCATCGACGTGTTCTTCGCCTTCCCTTCCGTGCTGCTCGCCATCGCGCTCTCGGGGGCGCTCGGCGCGGGCATCTTCAACGCCATCGTCTCGCTGACCTGCGTGTTCGTGCCCCAGATCGCCCGCGTCTCCGAGAGCGTGACCACCGGCATCCGGTCGCGCGACTACATCGACGCGGCGCGCCTCTCGGGCGCCTCGGCGCTGACGATCATGCGGGTGCAGGTGCTCGGCAACGTGGTCGGGCCGATCTTCGTCTACTCGACCGGGCTGATCTCGGTCTCGATGATCCTGGCCTCGGGCCTCTCCTTCCTCGGCCTCGGCGTGCGCCCGCCCGAGCCGGAATGGGGGCTGATGCTCAACACGCTGCGTACCGCGATCTACGTCAACCCGGCGGTCGCGGCGCTGCCGGGGCTCGCGATCTTCATCGTCTCGATCTC
>NZ_CAXTBY010000144.1:0-7982 GCF_964242245.1 uncultured Methylobacterium sp.
CAGAACGTGATCGACCTGTTCCAGGGAGAATGGTCCTCCCGGATGCCGGAGCACCTTGCCGTCGATGCGCGACCCGGCCATGCGGCTCTGTTCGAGGATCAGCGTATCGATTGGGCCAACGCGGTGCTGGGCCCGTTCGAGGGGCTCGACGTCCTCGAACTCGGCCCCCTCGAAGGCGCGCACGCGGCGATGATCGAGCGCTGCGGCGCACGCTCGGTCACGGGTATCGAGGCCAACCCGCGTGCATTCCTGAAGTGCCTGTGCATCAAGGAACTCCTCGGCCTGGAGCGGACCCGGTTCAAGCTCGGCAGCTTCGTGCCCTACCTCGAAGCGGGGGCGCGCGAGGACGTGATCGTCGCCAGCGGCGTGTTGTATCACATGGTCGAGCCCCTGAAGCTCCTGGACCTGATCTGTGCCAACACCGATCGCGTGTTCCTCTGGACGCACGTCTACGACGAGGGGGTCGTCGCCGGGCGCAGCGACCGTGCGCTGTTCGGTGCCCTGCAACCCCTCGGACGAACGGCGTACCGCGGTGCAAAGCGCGCCTATCCGAGTGCGGCCCTGTCCTGGCGGGGCTTCAGCGGCGACGCAGAAGCGCACCCGGTCTGGATGGAGCGCGACAGCCTGCTCGCCTACTTCCGCGACCGGCATTTCTCGGTCGATGTCGCGTTCGACCATCCCCATCATGAGAACGGGCCGGCGCTCGCCCTGTGCGCCAAGCGCTGAGCGCGCCCATCAGCGCGTGCCGTACATCCGGTCGCCGGCATCGCCCAGGCCCGGAACGATGTAGCTGTGATCGTTGAGGTGGCTGTCGATCGCCGCCGTCCAGATCGGCACGTCCGGGTGGACGCCCTGGAGGCGGGTGATGCCTTCCGGCGCGGCGAGCAGGCAGACGAAGCGGAGGTCCTGCGCCCCCCGCTCCTTCAGGCGGCTGATCGCGGCGACCGCGGAGTTGGCGGTTGCGAGCATCGGGTCCAGCACCAGCACGGTCCGGTCGGCGAGGTCGGACGGCGCCTTGAAGTAGTACTCCACCGCCTCCAGCGTCTCCGGATCGCGGTAGAGCCCGACGTGGGCGACGCGGGCCGAGGGCAGCAGCGAGAGCATGCCGTCGAGGAAGCCGACGCCGGCGCGCAGGATCGGGGCGAGCACGAGCTTCTTGCCCTGGATCTGGCGGCCCTCCATTGATTGGAGCGGCGTCTCGATGGTCACGGGTTCCAGCGGCAGGTCGCGGGTGACTTCGTAGGCGAGCAGCATCCCGATCTCGTTGAGCAGGTTGCGGAACCCTTGCGTCGAACGGTTCCTGTCGCGCAGCAGCGTCAGCTTGTGCTGGACCAGGGGATGATCGACCACCGTGACTGCCGCCCGCATCGCCCTGCCCTCTCCCCGCGCCGGCCTCCGCTTTGCCCAAGGGCAGGCGCTCGCGCAACACGCGACGGCGACCGCGCGGGCTCCACGCGCGAAAAGGGCCTCCCGCATTAGCGGAAGGCCCTCGGTCATTCGACGATAGGGAAGATCAGGCGGTGAACGACGTGTCGGTCCCGTCCGCGCGGCGCTTGGCCATGAAGGCGTCGAACTGATCGCGGTCCTTGGCGCGCTTCAGCTCCTCGACGAACGCGGCAAACGCGCGGCTTTCCTCCTGAAGCGCGCGGCGCTGGGCGTCGAGGCGGTCGAGTTCGGCCTTGCGGTACGCCTCGAAGGCCCAGTTGCCGCTGGGACCGCGGCGCGAGGCCTCGAAGGCGCGGGCGAACCGCGAGGCGCGAGCGCTGCCGCCCTCCCAGCCGGCCATGCCGCGCCTGCCGAGATCCCGCAGCTCACCGAGCGCCGGATAGCCCGCGAGCTTCCAGGCGACGAGGGCGAGGCCGACCGGCCACCAGTAGATGAAGCTCACGACGATCGCGCCGATCTCGAGGGAGCGACGGGGAAACGGGCCCGAGCGGCTGACCTTGCCGTTCGCCCAAGGGGAAGAGGTGGATGTGCTCACGGTAAGGCTCCGGTGTTCATGTGAACAGCGTTAACATGCGCGCGCCTCCGCAGCCTTTCAAGGGGCCTGCTCTCGGCGGCTCAATCCCCCTTCGCGCCCGCGCCGTGGACCAGGGCGAGGACGCCGGCCCGCAGCAACTCGTACTTGTCGGGGATGCCCGGCCCCTTCGGCAGGTGCCCGGCCGCCGAGAGCGTTGCGAGGCCGTGCGACAGCGCCCAGACCTCGAGCGCGATGAAGCGCGGCGCGACGCCGCCGAAGCCCCCGGGGAACGTGCTCTGCAGCGCCTCGACCATCAGGTCGAACGGGCTCGGGCGCGGACCGGCCTCGCTGCCCGCGTGCGCGCCGCGGGTTTCGAAGATCGCGGCGTAGTAGCCCGGCTCCTCCTCGGCGAAGGCGAGGTAGGCCTCGCCCATCCGCGTGAACCGCTCCAGGGGCGTCCCGCGCGCGGTGAGCGCGCGCGCCAGCCGCTCGGCGAGCGCGGCGAAGCCCCGGCCGGCCAGTTCCTCGAGCAGGGCCTCGCGCCCGCGGAAGTGCCGGTAGAGCGCGGCCGGCGTGACGCCGACGAGGCGCGCGGCATCGACCAGGGTGAAGCCGCCGATGCCGCGCTCCGCGATGAAGCGGCGGGCCGCCTCGATCAGCGCCTCCTTGAGGTTGCCGTGGTGGTAGCCGCGCCGGTCGCCCGGTCCGTCGCGCCAGGGTCGCAAGGGGATACTCCTCGAACACGCGCCCGGTGAATACAGCCTGCGGCAGTTACGAGCGAGCCTCGGGATGGTTTCAGATCCGTTCCCAGACCCGCCGGTTTCCGCGCTTACCGGGGCGGGAACACCCGCTGCCCACCGTTCGCGCGAGGGTTCTGCCTTGACAGGCGACGCGATCGTAACATTGTCACATCAACCGGGAGCCTCCACGATGCACGACGCCGTCCGCCGTCCCTCGTCCGCCCGCACCAGGGTCGCGTTCGCCCGGACCCCGCACCGGCCCGCAGGCTGACGCCGTGGCCTTCGTCAGCCTGCGGGCGTGGCGCACGCGATCCGCGGAGCGGGCGGTGCTCGCCCGGGACCTGAAAGCTGCGTTCGCGGCCGCCCTCGGCCTCAGCGCGGACGATGCCCTGACCGTCAACGAGATCGCCTGCGCCGATCCCGGCTGCGCCGATGTCGAGACGGTGGTGCTCGTGATGCGCGCGGGCGAGCCGACGCGGGCGATCCGGCTTCCGGCGCCGATGGACGCGATCGGCGACGGCCATCACCGGGCGCTGGTGGAGGAGGAGCGGGCGCTGCGCCGGGCCGGCGCGGGCTGAGGCGCGCCAGCCTCAGGCTGCGCGGACGGCGGCGAGCGCCGGACGGTCGGCGATCTCGACCTGACCGCGGCGCAGGACGACGTAGCCGAGGTCGGTCCACCCGCCGAGGATGCGGCTCACCACCTCGCGGACACTGCCGAGGTCGGCCGCGAGCTGCTGGTGGGTGCGGTGCACGAGGCCGTCGCGGTCGGCCTCGATCAGCAGGCGCCGGGCGAGGCGCTGCTCCAGCGGCGCGTAGGCGATCTCATCGATCAGGCTGAACAGATCGGTGAGCAGCCGCGTGTAGTCGTCGAGGACGAAGGCGCGGAACGCGGCGCTGTCGGCCATCAGGGTCCGGAAGGTCTCGGCCGGGAGGGCTGCGAGCTCGGTGTTGGCCTCCGCCACGCTCTCGGCCTGGAACAGGCCGCCGGACAGCAGGCACTGGGTCGTCAGCAGGCAGGTCTGCCCGGCCCCGACCTTGTAGAGCAGCATCTCCCGTCCGGCTTCCGAGGTCCGGTAGACCCGCGTGCGGCCATCGAGGCACATCACGTAGTTGGGGGGCAGTGCCCGTCGCGATCGTAGGCGATCGCGCCCGCGGCCAGCACCGGGAACTGCACGGTGCCGCGCGCCACCTGCAGGTGAGCGGCGCTGAGACCCGCGATGGCCGGGAACCGCGCGATCCAGCGCTCGATCCTGTCGTCGACCGGCATGGCGTGCCTCGACCTCCCGATTCGCGAGCGATTCGACGCCGCCCCAGGTGCGAACGTACGATGTTTTGATCGCGCGCACCCAGGTTTGTGACCGCGGTCACGGACGCGGGCGCCCGCGCGGGCCTATGACTATTCTGAGACGGCGGTGTCGCCAAGCACGGTCGCCAAGCACGCTGCCGCGACGAACAGAAACGACCGAGGAGAACGCCGTGCCCCATCCGATCCGGAAATCCGTTCACGCCCTCGGCGTCGCGCTGCCGGTGCTCGCCTGCGCCGGCGCCGCGATGGCGGCGGCCGGCGACGGGGCGGCCGAGCGCGCGGCGCGGTGGCAGGACGTGCGGCAATCGGTGTTCGGCGCGCGCAAGGTCGAGGCCGGCACGCTCGTCACCATCGACATGCCGGCGCGGGCGGACGACGCCTCCCTCGTGCCCGTCACCCTCACCGTGGCCGACAAGGATCAGGTGCGCGGCCTCTACCTGATCATCGACGACAACCCGGCACCGCTCGCCGCCCACGTCGAGTTCGGGCCGGCCGGCGAACCGGTTCAGCTCAGGATGCGGGTTCGCGTCAACACCTACACCAACGTCCACGCCGTGGCCGAGACGGCGGACGGCCGCCTCGTCGAATCGGAGATCTTCGTGAAGGCATCGGGCGGCTGCTCCGCGCCGATGGGCATGAGCGACGAGGAGGCGATGAAGGGCATGGGCGACATGCGGATGAAGTTTTCCGGCGAGGCCCAAGCGGGAAAGCCCGTCGAGGCGACGCTGATGATCCGCCACCCGAACTTCTCGGGCATGCAGATGAACCAAGTCACCCGCGAGTACACGCCCGCGCGCTACCTCGACCGGATCAGCGTGAGCCAGGGCGCGCGCAACGTCTTCACGATGGAGGGCGACATCTCGGTCTCATCGAACCCGGTCATCGGCTTCGCGATGCGCCCCGAGGGGGCCGGCCCGGTCAAGGTCGCGGCCTCCGACAGCCAGGGCGGCAAGTGGGACCACAGCTTCCCCGTGCCCGCAGCCAGCAACTGATCCGTCACCTGTGATTGTCACCTGCCCGGCCCTTGCCGGCCGGGCCCGCCGCAACCGGGGGCCAGCCACGCCATGACGAACCGCCGCCAGCTTCTCACCCTCCTCGCCCTCGTCCCCCTGGCCGGCGCCTCCGCGGCGCGGGCCGGCGAGATGATGGCCTACTCGCAGGCCGCCTTCGACGCGGCGCAGCGGGCCGGCAAGCCGATCCTCGTCGAAGTCAGCGCGCCCTGGTGCCCGATCTGCAGGACGCAGAAGCCGATCCTGGCCAAGCTCAGCGCCGATCCCCGCTTCAAGGACCTGCAGATCTTCGACATCGACTTCGATAGCCGGAAGGACCTGCTGCGCCAGCTCAACGTCCGCACCCAGAGCACGCTGATCGCCTACAAGGGCGCGATCGAGACCGGCCGCTCCGTCGGAGAGACCCAGCCCGAGTGGATCGAGGGCCTGGTCGAGAAGACGCTCTGACCTCGCGCCGCCCGACATGACCGCCAGCCTCGGCCTCGCCTTCCTCGCGGGCCTGCTCTCGACGCTCTCCCCTTGCGTGCTGCCGCTGCTGCCGCTGGTGCTGGGCGCGGCCGCCTCCGAGCACCGCTACGGCCCGGCCGCGCTCGCGGCCGGCTTGGCGCTCGCGTTCGTGGCGATCGGCCTGTTCGTCGCCACGATCGGGTTCGGCCTCGGCCTCGACGGCGACCTGTTCCGCCGCGTGGCCGCGATCCTGCTGGTCCTCGTCGGGATCGTCCTCGTGGTGCCGGTCGCGCAGACGCGCCTCGCCGTGGCCGCCGGCCCCCTCGCCAACTGGACCGAGTCCCGCTTCGGCGGGTTCAGGACCACCGGCCTGTGGGGGCAGTTCGGCGTCGGGCTGCTGCTCGGCGCGGTCTGGTCCCCCTGCGTCGGCCCGACGCTCGGCGCCGCCTCGATCCTGGCCGCCCAGGGGCGCGACCTCGGCACGGTGGCGCTCACCATGCTGCTGTTCGGCCTCGGTGCGGCCCTGCCGCTCCTGGTGCTGGGCGCCCTGTCGCGGACCGTGCTGATGGGGTGGCGCGACCGCCTGATGCGCGTCGGCAGGGGGCTGAAGGCGGCGCTCGGCGCGATCCTCGTGCTCACCGGGATCGTGATCCTGGCCGGCGCGGACAAGCGGATCGAGGCG
This sequence comes from uncultured Methylobacterium sp., assembly GCF_964242245.1. Classification (NCBI taxonomy): domain Bacteria; kingdom Pseudomonadati; phylum Pseudomonadota; class Alphaproteobacteria; order Hyphomicrobiales; family Methylobacteriaceae; genus Methylobacterium; species uncultured Methylobacterium sp. The sequence goes on from NZ_CAXTBY010000144.1 coordinate 6,146, forward strand.
GTGCTGGTCGACGCCTCGCCGGCGTGGCTCAACGCGCTGACGACGCGATATTGATCCGGCTTCGACGGTCGCATGGGGCGGACCCGTCCGGACGCTCCGCGCCTACCGCTTGAAGAAGGCGTCGGCCGCGCCGAGCGCCGCCTGCTTCGCGACCCGTGCCGCCTCCAGCCGCGCGATCTCGGCGCGCAGCAGCGCGATCCGCGCGTCGAGTTCGTCCACCGACAGCGCGTCGAGGCCCTGCCCGATCGCGTGCGTGGCCGGCCGGCGCACGCCGTCGTCGTCTCGCATCATGGAAGCCTCACAGGAACGGCGTCCCGGCGGGAAGGGACACGCCGAGATGGCGTGCCACCGACGCGCCGATGTCGCAGAACGTGTCGCGCCGGCCTATCGGTCTGCCCGCGATGCCCGGCCCGAAGGCGAGGATCGGCACCTGCTCGCGGGTGTGCTCGGTGCCGGCCCAGGTCGGATCGTTGCCGTGGTCGGCGGTGATGACGCAGAGGTCGTCCGCGCGAAGGGCGGCGTGGATCTCCGGTACGCGCGCGTCGAAGGCTTCGAGTTCGGCGGCGTAGCCCGGCACGTCGCGGCGGTGGCCGTGCTCGCTGTCGAAGTCGACGAGGTTGACGAAGACGAGGCCGCCGTCGGGCAGATCGCGCAGGGCGGCGAGCGCCGCGTCGAGGCAGGCGGCGTTGCCGCCGGGCTTGATCTCGCGGCCCGTGGCGCGGTGGGCGAAGATGTCGCCGATCTTGCCGACGCTCACGACGCTGCGGCCCGCCGCCCGCGCCGCATCGAGCAGGGTGTCGCCGGGGGGCGGCACGGAGAAGTCCCGCCGGTTCGCGGTGCGCCGGAAGCCGGCCTCCGGCGAACCGGCGAAGGGCCGGGCGATGACCCGGCCGACGCGGTAGGCGTCGCACAGGCCGCGGGCGATCCGGCATAGATCGTAGAGCCGCTCCAGACCGAACGCCGCCTCGTGCGCGGCGATCTGGAAGACGCTGTCGGCGGACGTGTAGCAGATCGGTTCTCCCGTCCGGACGTGCCCGGGCCCGAGTTCGTCGATGATCGCCGTGCCCGACGCGTGGCAGTTCCCGAGGATGCCCGGCAGGCCGCCCCGCGCGATCAGGGCGCGGGTCAACGCTTCGGGGAAGGCCGGGCTGCGGTCCGGGAAGTGGCCCCACGGCTCGCGCAGGGCGAGGCCCGCGATCTCCCAGTGGCCGGATGGGGTGTCCTTGCCGGCGGCGGTCTCGATGGCGTGGCCGTAGGCGCCGCGCACCGGTCCGTCGGGCGCCAAGCCCGGCGGTATCCGCCCGGTCGCGCCCTCGGCCGCGAGGCCGAGACCGAGGGCCGACAGGTGCGGCAGGCGCAACCGCCCCGTGCGCAGGCCCGCGCGGTCGCCGCGTCCCTCCGCGCAGGCCTCAGCGATATGCCCCACCGTGTCGGCGCCCGCGTCGCCGTAGCGGACGGCATCGGGCGCGCCGCCGATGCCGACGGAATCGAGCACGATCAGCAGGGTGCGGGGCATGCCTCAGACCGGCTCCACGTCCGCCACCGTGTCGCTCTTCAGGGCGAAGGCGGCGGAGAACAGGGTGCGCGTGTACTCGGTCTTCGGCCGCGCGAAGATCGCGTCGGCCGGGCCCTCCTCGACGACGCGGCCGTTCTGCATCACCAGCACGTAGTTCGCCAGCGCACGCACCACCTTCAGGTCGTGGCTGATGAACAGGTAGGCGAGCCCGCGCGCGCGCTGGAGGTCGCGCAGCAGCGTCACGATCTGCGACTGCACCGAGCGATCGAGCGCCGAGGTCGGCTCGTCCAGCACGACGAAGCGGGGCTTGAGCACCATCGC
>NZ_CAXTBY010000145.1:0-7916 GCF_964242245.1 uncultured Methylobacterium sp.
CCACCGCCGGCACCACCACTTGCACCGAAAGCCATGGCTCAGTTCTCCCCGCCGAAGCTGCGCTCGGGCCGGTCGCCGCCGCGATCCCCGCGGTCGCCCCGATCCGCACGGTCGCCGCCGAAGCCGCCACCGCCGCCGAAGCCGTCGTCGTCGCGACGACGCCCGCGCTCGCGGTCCTTGCGGTCGTCGCGGTCGCGCTTCTGCATCATCGCCGACGGCTCGGCTTCGAGCGTCTCCACACGGATGGTCATGAAGCGCAGCACGTCCTCCGAGATCTGCATCTGGCGCTCCATCTCGGCGAGAGCCGCCGGGGGGGCGTCGATGTTGAGCAGGGTGAAGTGCGCCTTGCGGTTCTTCTTGATGCGGTAGGCGAGGGACTTGACGCCCCACATCTCGATCTTCTCGAAACGTCCGCCGTTCTGTTCGACGACGCCCTTGTAGGTCTCGATCATCGTCTCGACCTGCTGGGACGTCACGTCCTGGCGCGCCAGGAATACGTGCTCGTAGAGAGGCATCTTCGGGCCCTTCAGCGTGAATGGGGCCCGGGACGTGCGTGTGCGCAAGGACGTGCCGGGCCGGTTCGCTCGCATGTCGCCCGGCGCCAAGCCCTTCGAGCCGTTGTGGGGCCCGAGCGGTTGATCGAAGGCGGAGACACGGGACGACGGATTTTTCGCAGACGTCGCGGACGACGTTGCGGGAACCCTGCGCCGAGAACGGCACCGTCCGTTCAGCCCCCAGCCGGAGCGAACGCGAGGGGGGCGAGTATTCCTTTTTCGGCTCTTCCGCAAGCCCGGCCTGCATGAGGAGCGGGCACGCGCGGCGCGTCGGCAACCCGCCGAAGGAACCGAACGGGCGCGGCGTCCCGGGACCGACCCCGACCGTATTCGTTTCCCCTCGGGCAGGCACTGCCGAGTCATGCCGCCGATGAAGACGGGACTCTTTTTGTCGAACCATTCGGCCCCTGTCTCGTTCTCCCACCACATCCCACAGCAGGAAGGATATTCCATGCGTAAGACCCTTATCGCTACCACCGCCCTCATGTTTGCCCTGTCGGGCGCCGCCTTCGCGCAGTCCACGACGGCTGCGCCTGCCACGACGGGTACGCCCGGCTCGGCCACCGGCAACATGAACAATCCCGGCAGCGTGAAGAGCAATTCCGAGAAGATGGAAGGCGGCGCGATGAACCGCGGCGACATGCCGGCCACCACCGGCACCGCGACGGGCGGGACCGGCTCCATGGGCACCCGCGACAGCGGCAACACGGGTACGATGCCGAGCACGTCGGGCGCCGCCCCGGCGCGCTGAGCGCCGCGCACCCCGAGACCGAGGAAGGCCGGGCCGCGCGCCCGGCCTTTTTTCGTGGCCGGATCGGGGTGGCGTGCCCTACCTCACCGGTCTTGGCCCACACGAGTTAGGAGACGATCGGCGGATGTCGGCACTCCCCTTGCGCCTCGGCGTCAACATCGATCACGTCGCCACCGTCCGCAACGCCCGCGGCGGGGCCTATCCCGATCCGGTGCGCGCTGCGCTGCTGGCGGTGGAGGCCGGCGCCGACGGGATCACGGCGCACCTGCGCGAGGACCGGCGCCATATCCGCGATGCCGACATGGCGGCGCTCGCCCAACGGCTCACGGTCCCGCTGAACTTCGAGATGGCGGCGACCGACGAGATGGTCGCGCTGGCCCTCGCCCTGAAGCCGCATGCGGCCTGCCTCGTGCCGGAGAAGCGCGAGGAGCGCACCACCGAGGGCGGCCTCGACCTCGTCGGCGGCCGCGACCACCTCAAGCCCCGCATCACGGCCCTGCGCCGAGCCGGCATCCGGGTGTCGCTGTTCGTCGAGCCGGAGCCTGCGGTGATGGAGGCGGCGCACGCGCTCGGCGCTCCCGTGGTCGAACTGCACACCGGCAGCTACTGCGAGGCGGTTTTGGCGGGGGACGAAGCGGCCGTCGCGCATGAGCTGTCCCGCATCGTCCGCGCCGCCGGGCACGGCGCCGGCCTCGGACTCGAGATCCATGCCGGGCACGGACTCACCCTCGACAGCGTCGGCGCCGTCGCGAAGATCCACGAGATCCGCGAGTTGAACATCGGCCACGCGCTCATCGCCGACGCGATCTTCTCGGGGCTGCCCCAGGCGGTCCGCGACATGCGCAGCGCGATGGACAGCGCGCGCACATGATCCTCGGCATCGGCTCCGACCTCTGCGACATCCGCCGGATCGAGCGCTCCTTGGAGCGGTTCGGCGAACGCTTCACGCACCGGGTGTTCACGGAAGGCGAGCGGGCGAAATGCGACCGGCGCGCGGCGCGCGGAGCCTCCTACGCCCGGCGCTTCGCCGCCAAGGAGGCCTGCGCCAAGGCGCTCGGCACGGGCCTCAGCCTCGGCGTATTCTGGCGCGACATGGAGGTGGTGAACCTCCCCGGCGGCCAGCCGACGCTGAGGCTGACCGGCGGCGCGCTGGAGCGGCTCTCCGCGATGGTCCCGGCCGGCCACGCGGCCCGCATCCACGTCACGCTCACCGACGACCCGCCGATGGCGCAGGCCTTCGTGATCGTCGAGGCCGTGCCGGACGGTCAACCGCGCGATCAAGGTTCCGGCCGGCGCGTTGCGGGGGAACCCGGCTTGGTCTAGACCGCCGCGACGCAACGGACACGTCAGGGGCGCGGCGGGCCGGCGCCCGCGCGGACCGTCGGCATCCTGTCCAGGACGGATTTGCAGATGGAACGCGCACGCTTGGATCACGACGGCAAGCCCGAGGTCCGGACCCAGCCGGGGACCTGGGCCAGCATCCGCGAGACCATCAAGGTCGGCATCCAGGCCCTGCTGATCGCGCTGGTGGTGCGCACGCTCCTGTTCCAGCCGTTCAACATCCCGTCCGGCTCGCTGGTCCCGACGCTGCTGATCGGCGACTACCTGTTCGTCTCGAAGTACTCGTTCGGCTACTCGAAATACTCCCTGCCGTTGAGCGAGTACCTCCCGATGAAGGCCGAAGGGCGCATCTGGGCGGCCGAGCCCAAGCGCGGCGACATCGCGGTGTTCAAGCTGCCAAAGGACAACGCCACCGACTACATCAAGCGGGTGATCGGCCTGCCCGGCGACAAGATCCAGATGATCGACGGCGTGCTCAACATCAACGGCAAGCCGGTCAAGCGCGAGCGCATCGCCGACTACGAGACGATCGACCCCTACGGGCAGGCGACCAAGGTGCCGCAATACGACGAGACGCTGCCCAACGGCGTCGTCCACCACACGATCGAGCGCGACGGCGACAACGGCTTCTGGGACAAGACCGAGCTCTACACGGTGCCCGCCGGGCACTTCTTCATGATGGGCGACAACCGCGACAACTCCACCGACTCGCGCGATCTGGCCAACGTCGGCTACGTGCCGTTCGAGAACTTCGTCGGCCGCGCCGAGATGATCTTCTTCTCGATTGACGAGGGCACGCCCGCGTGGCAGCTCTGGAACTGGCCGGCCCACGTGCGTTGGGGCCGCCTGTTCTCGACGATCCACTGACCTCCGCCTTGGCCGACGACGCGCGCCCCTCCGCCCGCGCGCGGCGGAAAGCCCGGTCGCGGCCCGACCTCTCAGTGCTGGAGGCCCGGATCGGCCACAGCTTCGCCGACCCGACGCTGCTCGCCCGTGCGCTGACCCACGCCAGCAAGGCCGCGGGCCGGACCGGCAGCTACCAGCGTCTCGAATTCCTCGGCGACCGGGTGCTCGGGCTCGCCATCGCCGACCGGCTCTACGCCGCCTACCCGGACGCCGACGAGGGCGACCTGTCGCGCCGGCTCGCCGGGCTCGTGCGCCGCGAGACCTGCGCCGCGGTCGCCGCCGCCTGGGACGTCGGCCCGCACCTCGTCCTCGGCCAGGGCGAGGTGATGGGCGGCGGCCGGAAGAACCAGACCATCCTCGCCGACGTGTGCGAAGCGATCCTCGGCGCCGTCTACCTCGATGCCGGACACGCGGCGGCCCTGGCGATCGTCGCGGCCGCGTTCCGCCCGGCCGAGCCGACCGCGGCGCCGCGCGGGCGCGACGCCAAGTCCGCGCTCCAGGAATGGGCGATGGGCCGCGGCTTGGCCGTTCCGGTCTACGAGGTGGTCGAGCGCTCAGGGCCGGACCACGCCCCGCATTTCCGCATCGCCGCCCGCGTCGCGGGCATCGAGGCGGGCCTCGGCGCGGGGCCGTCGAAGCGGCTGGCCGAGCAGGAGGCCGCCCGCGCCGTGATGGCGCGCGAGGGCTTGGCCTATGAAGGCTTGGTCTCCGAAGGCGTGGCATACGAGGACCCGGGCGTCGGCCCGGCCCAGGACGAGACGGTCGAGGACCGGACATGAGCGCAATGGCCCAGGACGAGCCGGACGAGGCGCCGGAGAACGATCCGGAAGACGGGCCCGAGCCCGCGCGCCCGGCCCCGAGCCTGCTGCCGGGCACGCCGGCCGACGCGAAGGCCGGCTTCGTCGCGCTGATCGGCGTGCCGAACGCCGGCAAGTCGACGCTCCTGAACAGCCTCGTCGGCACCAAGGTCTCGATCGTATCGCGAAAAGTGCAGACGACGCGGGCGCTGGTGCGCGGCATCCTGATCGAGGGCTCGGCGCAGGTGGTGCTGGTCGACACCCCCGGCATCTTCCAGCCCAAGCGCCGGCTCGACCGGGCGATGGTCCATTCCGCCTGGAGCGGGGCGGCCGACGCCGACGCGGTCTGCCTGCTTGTCGACGCCCGCAAGGGGATCGACGCGGAGCTGGAGACGATCCTCGCCCGGCTCCCGGACGTGCGCCGCCACAAGATCCTGATCCTCAACAAGATCGACCTGATTCTTCGCGAGAAGTTGCTGGTGCTGGCCGAGGCCTTGAACAAGCGGATTCTATTCGCCGACACCTTCATGATCTCGGCCCTGAACGGCGACGGCATCGGGACCCTGAAGCAGGCGCTCGCCAAGCTGATGCCGTCCGGCCCGTGGCTCTACCCGGAGGATCAGATCTCGGACGCGCCGATCCGCATGCTCGCCTCGGAAATCACCCGCGAAAAGCTCTACGACCGGCTGCACGAGGAGCTGCCCTACCGCTCCACCGTCGAGACCGACCAGTGGCAGGTGCGCAAGGACGGCTCGGTGCGGATCGAGCAGACCATCTTCGTCGAGCGCGAGAGCCAGCGCGCGATCGTTCTGGGCCAGGGCGGCCAGACCATCAAGGCGATCGGGCAGGCGGCCCGCCGCGAGATCGCCGAGGTGGCAGAGACGAACGTCCACCTCTTCCTGCACGTGAAGGTGCGCGAGAACTGGGCGGACGACCCCGCCCGCTATCGCGAGATGGGACTCGAATTCCCGCGCGGCTGACGGCTCGCGGCCCTCGATGACGTCCATCAAGGGCAGGGAACCTCTCCCGTTCGGGTGAGGACGATAAGGCGGCGCGATGGTGCTCCACGCGACGCGTCCGATGCGCAGCTTCGAAACCCTTCGAGACCATGCCCGATACGCCGTTCCACGATGCCGTCTACGGCCTGCCGCCGACAGGGCTCGCCGAAGCGCCCGAGGGCGCCGTTCAGGTGTCGCCGCTGATCCCCGGCTCCGCGCGGATCGAGGATTGCGAGGCGGGACGCCTCGCGCGGATCGACATGCTGGCACCCGCCGGCACCGTCGAGCGGCGCTTCGCCCTCGCCCAGGCTCTGAGGGCCCTGCGGCCGGGCGGCGCGTTCTTCGTGCTGGCTCCCAAGGATCGCGGCGGGTCGCGGCTTGGACGCGAACTGAAGGAGCTCGGCTGCACGGTCTCCGAGGAGGCCAAGCGTCATCATCGCCTCTGCCGCGTCACGCGGCCCGACGGCGCCCTGCCGCTGGAGGATGCGATCGCGGCCGGGGCACCGCGCCACGTCGACAACCTCGCCCTGTGCACGCAGCCCGGCATCTTCTCGTGGGACCGGCTCGATCCCGGCAGCGCCCTGCTGCTCGCGACGCTGCCGGCGCTGAAGGGCGCGGGCGCCGATCTCGGCTGCGGCCTCGGCATCCTGGCGCGGGCGGTGCTGGCCTCGCCCGCCGTGACCGCGCTCGCCCTGATCGACGTCGACCGCCGCGCCGTCGAGATGGCCCGGCGCAACGTCGGCGACCCGCGCGCCGCAATCCGCTGGGCCGACATCCGCACGCCCGACCCGGACCTTGCGCGCCTCGACTTCGTCGTGACGAACCCGCCCTTCCACGACGGCGGCGCCGAGGATCAGGCGCTCGGCCAAGTCTTCATCCGCCGCGCCGCCGACGCCCTGCGCCCCGGCGGCAGCCTGTGGCTGACCGCCAACGCGCACCTGCCCTACGAGCGCGTGCTGGCCGAGGCGTTCAAGGCGGTGGCGGTGAAGGCCTCGGCCCACGGCTACAAGGTGTTCGAGGCGCGCAAGTGACATCCCGCGTCACCGCAAGAGGTCCGGCCGGCACGACGCAGCGCCCTCTCAGAGGGGAAGAGAGTCGGGGTGAGGGGCGTGACCTCTCCGGACGACGCACGCCCCTCATCCTGTCCTTCTCCCCCTGGGAGAAGGGACCCGCGCGCGATCCGGGCCCTCCCGCGACCCGATACCCATGAGCGCGAAGGCACCCACCGCCCGGCTCGACAAGCTGCTGGCCAACCTCGGCTACGGCTCCCGCCGCGAGATCGCGGGACTGGCACGCGCGGGTGCCATCGTGCTCGACGGGGCGGCCCTCGTCGATGCCGGCCGGCGCATCGCGGTCACGCCGGACCTGCCCGCGCGGATGACCGTCGACGGCGAAGCTCTCGATCCGCCCCCTCACCTGACGCTCATGCTGCACAAGCCGCTCGGCGTCACCTGCTCGCACAAGGAGGCCGGCCCCCTGGTCTACGGCCTGCTGCCCGTCCGCTGGCGCCGCCGCGACCCGGCGCTCTCCACGGTCGGGCGCCTCGACAAGGAGACCTCGGGCCTCCTGCTGCTCACCGACGACGGCGCCCTGCTGCACCGGATCATCGCGCCCAGGGCCAACGTGGCCAAGCGCTACCGGGTGTCGCTCGATCGCCCGCTCAACGGGAACGAGGGCGCGATCCTCGCCTCCGGAACGCTCGTGCTGGAGGACGACGACAGGCCGCTCCTGCCGGTCGGCTTCTCGGTCGAGGACGCGACGCATGCCACGGTGACGCTCCACGAGGGCCGCTATCATCAGGTCCGCCGCATGTTCGCGGCGCTCGGCAACCACGTCACGGCGCTCCACCGCGACCGCGTCGGCGGCCTGGACCTGCCGGGGGACCTGGAGGCGGGGGCGTATCGGGTGATGGGTGAGGACGACGTGGCGAAGGTCTTCGCGGCCGGCTGACCCGGCACGCCCGCGGCGGTGCTTGGCCCTCAGTGCAAGGTTCGCGCGAGAGGCACCACCGCGCCGATGATCGCCAGCGTCTGGAAACCGATCAGCCCGGCAACCCAGCGCACGATCTCCGCCCGGGTTTCCGCCAATTCGGCGCGGAGATCGGCCGTCGTGACCACGTCACCCTGTAGCGCCTCCGCCATCGCGTCGGCCAGCCCTTCCGCCTGTTCGGGCGAAAGCTTGGCCTTCTCGCGCAAGGCCCGCGCGAACTTCAGCGTGTCGAAGGCGACCGTCGTCATGACGAGCAGTATCGCTCGCGACGTTCACGCGGGGCAAGATGGCCGTCCGGGGCCAAGCTCGGCCACGGTCGATCCTTGCTTCCCACGCCTCACTCTGCTATCGCGCCGCCCATTCCACACGCGGAGCCGGCCCCATGCCTGAATGGGGCGTTTCCGGTGATCGGCCGGGTCTTCGGCCCTTCGCTACCTCCGCGGCGGCATCAACCGGAAAACGAAAGACCACCGATCATGGCCGTCGATTTCTCCATGCGCCAGCTCCTCGAGGCCGGCGCCCATTTCGGGCACCAGTCGCACCGCTGGAACCCGAAGATGCAGCCCTACATCTTCGGCAC
>NZ_CAXTBY010000146.1:0-7850 GCF_964242245.1 uncultured Methylobacterium sp.
CAAAGACCCCGATCGGTTCAGGATCAATCCGCACCACCTCAGCCCGCGACCATACACGCGTTCGATTCCACGATGGGCTGGACAAACGAAAAACGCCGCCCCGCGAGGGACGGCGCTGTGAGATCGGTCGCAGAGGCGACCAGCGGCTCAGTTGAAGGTGTCGATCTCAGCCGACTCGTAGCTGGTGACTTCCATGCCGACACACACTTCCTGAACGATCGGGGCAGACCACGTCATGGCGTTTCTCCTCTGAACTTCCGACACCCCCAACATAGGCGATCTGTTGGGCGCAATACAAGCGGGCACCGCACTTATATTTCTCATAACCGGGCGACGCAGGGGCCCGGCTCCGCGCGCGCCGCGTTGCAGAACTGAGAAATTCATCTTCTTCATCAAGGTCATAGCACGAAAAGCATTATGCTTCAACGTCGGCGCGAGGCCGCCCGCGCGATGCCTTTTCGCAGCCTCCGCGCGGTTCGCGGGTTGACGCGCCCCCGCGCGGAGGGCAGGACGCTGCCGCGTGCCGCACCCGTCGCCGGGGCCGCCGTTCAGCCCGATTCCTCAACGCAGACCCCGATGCCAAGCGGCGCGCCAGACCGATCGTCCGAGCCGCGCCCAGCCGTGCGCCGCGATCCCGCCTGAACCCCTGGGGGCCGGAGCGGGGTTCCGCCGCGCCGCCGGTCGCGGCCGGCGCCGCGCGGCGCGCAGCCTGGCCCACGGGGCGAGGCCCAGGACAGAGGCCCATGAACCCACCGGTCCCCGATCCCCCGGCCGCCGACGATCCCGGCGCGCCCGGCGCCCGCGTCGACCCGTCGGTGCTGGCCGCCCGCCTCTCGGATGAGCGCGCGCCCGACATCGTCGAGGCGCTGAACGAGGAGGCGCCGGAAGTCGCCGCCGCGATCCTCCTCGGGCTGCCGCACGACCGTGCCGTCGAGGTGCTCGACCAGCCGGAGCTGGATGCGGCCGCCGACATCATCGAGATGCTGCCCCGCGACCGGGTCGCCTCCTACCTCTCGGGCATGTCGGCCGACCGGGTCACCGACGTGTTTCGCGAGATCGAGGAGCCGGGGCGCTCGGACCTGCGCGCCCGGCTCGACGCCGAGACGCGCGGCGCCGTCGATCGCCTCAGCGCCTACGGCGAGGAGACGGTCGGCTCGCTGATGACGACCGAGTTCGTCACGGTGCCCGGCACCTGGACGGTGGCCCAGACCCTCGATCACGTCCGCCGCGTCGAGAAGACCCGCGAGACGATCTACGCGATCTTCGTGCTCGACCCGCGCACCCGCGCCCTGACGAAGGCGGTGCCGCTGCGCCGCCTGATCTCGGGCGACCCGCAAGACAACGTGCTCTCGGTCGCCGCCGGCCGGCGCCCGCTCGCGGTCTCGCCCACGGCGAGCCGCGAGGAGGCGGCCCGCCTGATCTCGAAGTACGACCTCCTGGCGCTTCCCGTGGTCGACGCGGTCGGCCACCTGATCGGCATCGTCACCGTCGACGACATGATCGACGCGATGGTCGAGAAGCAGACGCAGGACGTGCAGCGCTTCGGCGGCATGGAGGCGCTGCCCGAGCCCTACATGGACATCGGCTTCCTCACGATGATCCGGAAGCGCGCCGGCTGGCTCTGCGCGCTGTTCCTCGGCGAGATGATGACCGCCACCGCCATGCAGGGCTTCGAGGGGGAGCTCGAGAAGGCGATCGTGCTCACCCTGTTCATCCCGCTCATCATGAGCTCGGGCGGCAACTCGGGGAGCCAGGCGACCTCGCTCCTCATCCGGGCGCTGGCGCTCCGCGAGGTTCGCCTGCGCGACTGGTGGCGCGTGGCGCTGCGCGAGGTGCCCACCGGCCTCGTGCTCGGGGCGATCCTCGGCCTCATCGGCATCGTCCGCATCGTGGTCTGGCAGAAGACCGGGCTGTACGATTACGGCGCGCACTGGCCGCTGGTCGCGGCGACCGTGGGCGCGGCGCTCGTCGGCATCGTCACCTTCGGCTCGCTCACCGGCTCGATGCTGCCGTTCCTGCTCCAGCGCCTCGGGTTCGACCCCGCCACCGCCTCGGCGCCGTTCGTGGCGACGCTGGTCGACGTGACCGGGCTCGTCATCTACTTCTCCGTGGCCCTGCTGATCCTGCGCGGGACGCTGCTGTAGCGCCGGGCGCGTCTCGCGTTCGGGAGGGCCGGCACCGCAGGCCCACGAACCGGGGCGGACGCGACCGATCGCGGCATCGATGACACGGATCTGGACGCGGCGATGAAACGCCGCTTCGGTTCTCGACGTCAGAGCCATGTCAACAGGGCCATGTCAACGACGTTGCCGTCCCGCATCGCCTAACCCAACGGAGCCCGCTCGTGACGCTGCCCCTGCTGAGCCGCCCGGCCCTCGACGACCTCGGCGACACGATCGGTACGGAGAAGCTCGACCGCCTGATCGATCGCTTCACCGCCAGCCTGCGCACCGCGTTCGCGGAGGGGGACCGGCTCCCGGAGGATTACGGCCGCGAGGCGCACACGCTGATCTCGATGTCGGGCATGCTCGGCTGCGAGCGCCTGTCGGAGGGCTGCCGCGCCCTGGAGGTCGAGGCGAAGGCAGGGGCCGACCTCGCAGGATCGCTTGCCGCCATCCGCACCCTGCGCGACGAGACGGTGGCGGCGCTGGGAAGCCTCAGGGCCTCGCCCCTCGCCGGACCTGGCTGAGGTAGGCCCCGGTCGTGCGCGGGCTTTCCGATGCGGGTTTCGTGAAGGCGGGTTTCGTGAAGGCGGGTTTCGTGAAGGAAAGCGCGGTACCGTCGTGCGCGGGGCGGGTTTGAACCGCCGAGGCCCAACCTTGAGGCGAGCGGGATGATGGCCGGGGCGTCGGCGGACCGCGGGCGGCGAGGCACGGAGCCGGCCGGCTTCGATCGCTTCGCGGGGCGGTGGCCGCAGGGTCTCGTCGCGGCCGGCGGCCTGATCGTCCTCGCGCTCCTGTGGAGCGGGCTGCTGTTCCACCTGGAGCAGCGCCGCGCGAGCGAGATGGTTCAGGCCAAGCGCGACGTGACGAACCTGTCAGTCGCGCTGGCCGAGCAGGTCTCGCGGCTGGTCGAGGGCATCGATCAGATCATGCGCCTGATCCAGAGCGACTTCACGGACGACCCGAAGGCGTTCGATTTCGCGACTTGGTCGAAGCGCACCACGATGCTCGACGCCAGCGCCCGCCAGATCGCGATCTTCGACGAGAACGGCGACCTCGTCGTGTCGCGGACGCCGCCGCGGCCGGGCGCTCCGCGCGTGAACGTCGCGGATCGCGACTACTTCCGCCAGCTCTCGGAACATCCCGAGGCCGGCCTCTACATCAACCGCACGGTCCAGGGACGGGTCAAGGGCGGGTGGTCCATCACCCTGGCACGGCGCCTGACGCGGGGCGACGGCCGTTTCGGCGGCGTCCTGATCGTCGCCCTCGATCCCGACTACCTCACGGCGCGCTTCAAGGCGCTCGACGTCGGGCAGGACGGCAGCGTCTCCCTGTTCGGTCTCGACGGCTACATCCGCGCGCGGTCGCCGCCGACGCCCGGCATGTACGAACGCGACCTGCGCGCCGATCCGAACAGCGGCCTGTTCGCGAGCCTGAAGACGGCTCCGGTCGGAACGTTCGAATTCGTCAGCCTCTACGACGCGCGTCATCGCCTGTTCGGCTACCGCATCACGGACGGCCTTCCCCTCGTCGTCCTGGTCGGCAAGTCGGTCACGGACCTGCTGGCGCCGATCCGCGAGGAACAGTTTCGCGCCTTCGCGGTCGGGGGTGCCACGACGGCCGTGATCCTGGGCGGGCTTCTCGTCCTCCTGCGCGAGCTGGAACGACGGCGTCGCCGCGAGGCGCTCCTGGTCGAGACGCACCGGGCGCTCGCCGAGGCCGAGACGCTATTCCGCGGCGTGTTCGAGCACGCCACCGACCACCTGTTCGTCCACCGGGTCGCGCCGGACGGGAGCTTCGTCCTGGAAACCCTGAACCCGAGCGCGGCCGCGCTGATCGGCCTGTCGGCCGAGGAGGCGCGCGGCAAGGCGCCCGAGGACGTGATGTCCCCCGACATGGCCGCGATCGTCCGCGCCGACATCGAGGGCGTGATCCGGACGGGAGAGCCGCTTCGGCGCCAGGAGGAGCGGGTCCGCGGGGACGGGAGCCACCGCTTCGAACTGATCCTCGTGCCCCTGCGCGAGGCCGGCGGCCAGGGCCGCGTGCGGCGCGTGTTCATCAGCGCCCGCGACATCACGCACCTGCGCCAAGCCGAGGAGCGGATCGCCCGGAGCGAGGCGCGCTACCGCCTGCTCGCCGACAACGCCAGCGACATGATCACCCAGCTCGACCTCGCCGGTCGGCGGCTCTACGTCTCGCCCGCCGCGCAGGACCTGCTCGGCTACGCGCCGCAGGACCTCGTCGGCACCCGTTCGCAGGACCACGTCCACCCGGAGGACGCGGGCGCCGTCGGCAAGCTGGTCGGCCGCCTGTCGCGCGGCGAGGCCGAGACCGCGGTCGGCACGTATCGCCTGCGGCGCGAGGACGGGACCTACCTCTGGGTCGAATCCTCGTGGTGCCTCGTGCGCGACGCGGACGCGCGCCCCGCCGGCTTCGTCGCCTCGGCGCGCGACATCGACGCCCGGCACCGGGCGGAGGACGCCCTGCGCGCGAGCGAGGCGCGCTACCGGGCGCTCGCGGACACCCTGCCGCAGATCGTCTGGATCGCGCGGGCCGAGGACGGCGAGGCGGCCTACGTCAATCGGCGGTTCGAGGACTATTACGGCCCGATCGGCTCCGGCCGGGCCGCCCGCCTCGCGGCCAACCACCCCGGCGACGGCGCCCGGATGGCGGCGGCCTGGGAGGCGGCGCGCGACGCGGACCGGGGCTACGAGGTCGAGGGGCGGCTGCGGCGGGCGGACGGCGCCTACCGCTGGCACAAGATCGTGATGGTGCCGATCCGGCAGGCCGGGGCGATCGCCGGCTGGCTCGGCACCGCGCTGGACATCGACGACATCATCACCGCCCGCCGGGCGCTGGAGGAGACCAGCGACCTGCTGCGCCTCGCGCAGGACGCCGCCGAGGCGGGCTCGTGGGACTTCGACCGCGTCGCGGGCACCGTGCTGCTCTCGCCGGAGAGCGCGCGCCTGCACGGGCTTTCGGCGAGCGAGCCGCTGCGCCGCACCGTCGGCGCGTGGACGTCCCAGGTGGTGCCGGAGGATCGCGCCCGCGCGTTCGCGGAGGCGACCGAGGCGATCATCGCGCGCCGGACGTTCGTGATGGAGTTCCGGGTCCGCGGCCTCGACGGCATCGTGCGCTGGCTGCAGTGCATCGGGCGCGCCTACTACGACGCGGCCGGCGAGGCGACCCGGGTCATCGGGCTCAACCTCGACATCACCGAGCGCAAGCACGCCGAGCTCGCGCTGCGCGATGCGAAGGCGGCGGCCGACGCGGCGCGCCTGGAGGCGGAGCGGGCGAGCATGGCCAAGACCGACTTCCTGGCCGCGATGTCCCACGAGATCCGCACCCCGCTGAACGCCGTGATCGGCTTCACCGACCTCCTGGTGCGGTCCGACAGGCTCGCCCCGGACCTGCTCCGGCACGCGGAGCTCGCGCGCTCCTCGGGCGACGCGCTGCTCACGGTGGTCAACGACATCCTCGACTTCTCCAAGGTCGAGGCGGGCGCGATCGACCTCGAGCGGCGGGCCTTCGCGCCGCACGCGCTCGCCGACAACTGCCTCTCGATCGTGCGCGGCCTCGCGGCGGCCAAGGGCCTGGAGGTGGTGAGCCGGATCGACCCGGACCTGCCCGCGAGCGTCGTCGGCGACGAGGCGCGCCTGCGCCAGATCCTGCTGAACCTCCTCAACAACGCGGTGAAGTTCACCCGCCGCGGCGGCATCACGCTCGCCGTGCGCCATGCCGGCCGTTCGCTCGGGGCCGAGACGATCCGCTTCAGCGTCGCCGACACCGGCATCGGCATCCCGCAGGAGAAGCAGCACCGGCTGTTCGAGCGCTTCTCCCAGGTCGACAGTTCCGTCACCCGCGATTTCGGCGGCACCGGGCTCGGGCTCGCGATCAGCAAGCGCCTCGTCGAGCTGATGGGCGGCACCATCGGGGTGGCCTCGGACGACGGGCAGGGATCGACCTTCTGGTTCACCCTGACGCTGCCGCGCGGGGACGCCGCCCGCGCCCTGTCGCGCGCGCGCCGCACGAGCGTTCCGCGCATGACCGGGCACATCCTCCTGGTCGAGGATGTCGCGATCAACCAGGAGCTCGCCCGCCTCGTGCTCGAAGCGGCGGGCCACACGGTCGACGTGGTCGCCGACGGGGCCGCCGCGGTGATGGCGGTGGAGGACGGGGCGTTCGACCTCGTGCTGATGGACGTGCAGATGCCCGGCATGGACGGCATCACCGCGACCCGGATGATCCGCCGGCTCAAGGGCCCGGCGGCGACGGTTCCGGTGATCGCGATGACCGCCAACGTGCTTCCGAGCGAGGTCCGCCAGTTCCGCGAGGCCGGCATGGACGACCACGTCGGCAAGCCCTTCGACCGCGCGGTGCTCTACGCGACCATCGACCGCTGGCTGCCGGGCGGCGCGCGGCCGGCCGGCGCCGTCCGCGCCGCCGGGCCGTGATCCGGTCTCCCGCGGCCGGATCGGATGCTTCACCTGCCCGCGGCCACGACCTCGGCGCGGGGGCGTCCGGCGGACGCGAGGTGCATGCGGTCGACCTGTCTTACCGGCCGCCCTACGACTGGGCCGCGATCCACGGCTTCCTGGCAGCCCGCGCGATCCCGGGCATCGAGGCCGCAGCACCCGGCTACGCCCGCACCGTCGCGATCGACGGGCGGCACGGCACCGTCGCCGTCGCGCTCGAGGCCGGTGACCGCCTGCGCGCCACGATCCGCGCGGACGCGGCGGCCCTGCCGGAGATCGTTGCCCGCCTCCGCCGCGTGTTCGATTGCGCGGCCGATCCGGCCGCGATCGGCGCAGGCCTCGCCCGCGACCCGGGCCTCGCGCCCCTCGTCGCTGCGCGCCCCGGCCTGCGGGTGCCGGGCGCCTGGTGCGGGTTCGAGCTCGGGGTGCGCGCCATCCTCGGCCAGCAGGTCTCGGTGGCGGCGGCAACCCGGCTCGCCGGGCGGCTCGTCGCCGCGCTCGGCACGCCCTTCGCGGGCGCGGCGCAGCCGGGTCTCACCCACGTCTTCCCGGGCCCGGACGCGATCGCTTCGGCCGACATCGCGGGGCTCCTCGGCATGCCGCGGGCACGCGGCGCGGCGATCCGCGCGCTCGCCGCGGCGAGCCTCGCCGAGCCGGACCTGTTCGCCCCGGGCCAGGACCCTGCGACGGCGGCGGCCCGCCTCACCGCGATCCGCGGGATCGGCCCGTGGACGGCCCAGTACGTCGCCATGCGGGCGCTGCGCGACGCCGACGCCCTTCCGGTCGGGGACATCGGCCTGATGCGCGCGCTGGATGCCGGCCCCGGCCGGCCGAGCCCGGCGCAACTGCTGGCGCGCGCCGAGGCGTGGCGGCCCTGGCGCGCCTACGCGGCGATGCACCTGTGGACCGCCGACGCGGAGCGGTCCGCACCGGCGTGACGTGGTACATCCATGCGCGTGGGCTCCTGATCGCACGCGGGTCCCGCACCCTGCACGAGCGAGGGGCCTGCCCCTCTCAGGGAGATTTGATGTGATCTCTGGTTGCTCGGTTCGGGGGCGTCGCCCCTCGTCATCCGTGCGTCCTTCCCTCTCCCCTCTGCGGGAGAGGGTGACCCACGAGCTAAGTCGGGAGAGGGGAGCCACGTATCTGGATACGGCGCTCCCCTCTCCCGACCCTCGCTCACGCGAGGCCCACCCTCCCCCGCAGAGGGGGG
>NZ_CAXTBY010000147.1:0-7641 GCF_964242245.1 uncultured Methylobacterium sp.
GGCAGGATCTCGGCGCCCGGCTTCCGCCACTGCTCATAACCGAAGTCGTCGAGCGCGCGGATGACTTTCGGATGGTCGAGTAAGCGCGCCGTAGAGGCGAGTGCGCCGATGATCTGATACCCTTCGCCGCCGACCTTTGCCGGCGAGCTCCTCCGCGTCATCTGGACTGTCAGCCATCGGTGGAGGCGAGCTCAGGAAGGTAATATCGTCAGCGCCAAGCCTTGAGGGCACGGATCGGTGGGATACGACCGACAAGCGCGGCGACCGCGACCTCAAGCAGCGCGCTCGGCGAAGATCGCCTTCCTGACGATGGCGTGGACGCCCCAGTTGCCGTCGACTACCTGAGTGATGCCGAAATCCACCGCGATCGACATCAGCGAGATCGCCTCGTCCTCGGTCAGTCCCTTCGCGTGCATCAGGAACTGGCGCATCTTGCGGAAGGCGTCGCGCATGGCAAGGTCGATCGAGGATTTTTGGAAGATCGCGTTCTGGGCGTCGGGCCCGAGATCCTTCAGGTAGTTCGGGTAGCTGAACCCGGAGAGCACCCACTCGTCGCGCGTCTCGATCATCGGGAAGTCGAGGCCCTCCAGGGCAGTGCCGGCAAGATCGGCCTTCTTGTGCAGGACGAACTGGAAGGTGCCGGTGAGCGAGCACTCGATCGCCGTGCCGCAGAGTTCGGAATCGCCCTGGCTGGCGTGGGGGTCGCCCACCGAGAACAGCGCCCCCGGCACCGCGACGGGGTAGTACATCGTCGCGCCCTTGCCGATGCGCCAATTGTCGATGTTGCCGCCGGTGTAGCTCGGCGGGATCGAGTTCACCATGTCGGCCTCGGCCGGCGCCAAGCCCATCGTGCCGAAGTGCGGCCGGATCGGGATGCGGATGCCTTTGAGCACGTCGTAGGTGCGGGTCGTCTTGGTGTGATCGACCAGCAGGCCCGGATAGTCGATCGTCGGGTGCTCGATCCCGTTCGGGTCGGTCACGCCCGGCCACTTGAAGCTGTAGACCGCCTTCGCCCAGTCGCGCGTGCTCGTGGCGTCGACCTCGTAGATCGTCACGACCTCCCGCGGCTTGTCGCCGGTGAGCAGGTCCTTGTAGTGGTAGCCCCACCACGCGGCGGCGTTGCTGCCGAAGGCCAGCCCCTTGTACTTCGGGTTGGCGCAGGGGCGCGGCGCCACGTCGAGGATGCGCACCTCCAGCACGTCGCCGGGCTCCGCCCCGCGGATGGCCACAGGGCCGGTGCAGATGTGGACGCCGAGGCCCCCGCCGGGCCCGAGCTTGGAATCCTCGGGGCCCGCGCCGCGGCGGGCGACGCCCTTCTTGTCCTTGGTCCAGAGGTAGACGCTCTCGGCGCCCGGATCGCCCTGGATCATCCGTTCGGCATCGTCGCTCGCCTGATGCGTCAGCGTCTCGATGGTGACGAAGTCGCCGGACGCGATCTCGACCTGGGGTTTGAGGTTCTTGCTGAAATAACCCCAGTGGACGGTGTCGGCGTTGGCCGCGAGGAACTGGTGGCCCGGCTGCTTGGCGCCGCGCCCGGCGCTCGTCTGCGCCAGCGCGGGGGTCACCAGCGAGAGGCCGCCGGCGGCGAGCGCCGCGGCGCCTCCGGTCGCGACGAACCCGCTCTTCAGGAAGGCCCGGCGCTCGGGCGCGAGGTCGCCGAGGAAGCGGCGGCGATGTTCGGCGAAGGCGGCGCAGTTCGGATCGTCACCCTGGCACATCGCTCGTCGCTCCCCATCACCCGTGATGGCCGCTGGCAAGCAAGGATATTGCCAAGCTCCTTCCCGATGCGACGGGCGACCTACTCCGACAGCATGCCGGCGCCGGCCTCGGCCGAGTCGAGCTTGGAACCGCCTGCCGCCTGCGCCTCGACCACCGCCGCGGTGGTGACGTTGACGATGCCGCGAGCGGTCACCGACGGCGTCAGGATGTGGGCGGGCTTGGCCGGGCCGATGAGGAGCGGCCCGACGGGCAGCGCGTCGGCCAGCACCTTGGCGAACTGGTAGGCGATGTTGGCCGCGTCCAGGTTGGGGAAGATCAGGACGTTGGCCACGCCCTTGAGGCGCGAGCCCGGCAGCACGCGGTCGCGGACCAGTTCGGACAGGGCGGAATCGGCCTGCATCTCGCCGTCGACCTGGAGGTTGGGGGCGCGCTCGCCGATGAGGCCGAGGGCGGTGCGCATCTTCATCGCCGAGGCGGTGTCGGACTGGCCGAAATCGGAGTGGCTCAGCAGCGCGATCTTCGGCGTGATGCCGAAGCGCGCGACGTGGCCGGCGCAGGCCACCGCGAGCTCGGCGATCTCCTCGGCGCTCGGGTCCTGGCGCACGTGGGTGTCGGCCAGGAAGTAGGCGCCCTTCTTCGTGACGATCAGGCTCATCGCGGCGCATTGCGTGACCCCGGGCAGCAGTCCGATCACGTCGCGGATGATGCGCAGGCGCGTCTCGAACCGGCCCTCGAGACCGCAGATCAGCGCGTCGGCCTCGCCGCGGCGCACGGCGATCGCACCGATCACCGTGGTGTTGGTGCGAACCAGCGTGCGCGCCGCCTCCGGGGTGATGCCGCGCCGTCCGGCCACGTCGAGGTAGGTCTGGACGTAGGAGCGGTAGCGCGGATCGTCCTCGGGATCGATCAGCTCGAAGTCGCGGCCCTCCTGGATCGACAGGCCGAAGCGCTTGAGCCGGGTCTCGACCACCCGCGGGCGCCCGACGAGGATGGGCTTGGCCACGCCGTCCTCGACGATGGCCTGGACCGCGCGGAGCACGCGCTCGTCCTCGCCCTCGGCGTAGATCACGCGCTTGGGGTTCTCCTTCGCCTTGGTGAACAGCGGCTTCATGATGAAGCCCGAGCGGTGGACGAAGCGGTCCAGCGACTCGGTGTAGGCGGCCAGATCCGCCACCGGCCGGCCGGCGACGCCGGACTCCATGGCGGCCTTCGCGACGGCCGGCGCGATGCGCAGGATCAGCCGCGGGTCGAACGGGCTCGGGATCAGCGAGCGCGGGCCGAAGGGTCGGGCCTCGCCGCCGTAGGCGCGGGCGACCACGTCGGACGTGGTCTCGTGCGCGAGTGCCGCGATCGCCCGGACCGCGGCCTTCTTCATCGCCTCGTTGATGCTGCGTGCGCCAACGTCGAGCGCCCCGCGGAAGATGTACGGGAAGCACAGGACGTTGTTGACCTGGTTCGGGAAGTCCGAGCGCCCGGTGCAGATCATCGCGTCGGGGCGCTTCTCCTGGGCGAGATCGGGCATGATCTCGGGATAGGGGTTGGCGAGCGCCATGATGAGCGGGTGAGGGGCCATCTTCTCGAGGTATTCGGGCTTGAGCACGCCCCCGGCCGAGAGGCCGATGAACACGTCGGCGCCGGAGATCACTTCGGCGAGCGTTCGCGCCACGGTCTCCTGCGCGTAGACGTCCTTCCAGCGGTCCATCAGCTCGGTGCGGCCCTTGTAGACCACGCCCTTGATGTCGGTGACGGTGATGTTCTCAGCCCGTGCGCCGAGCGACACGAGGAGGTTGAGGCAGGCGATCGCTGCCGCGCCCGCACCCGACGTGACGATGCGAACGTCCGAGAGCTGCTTCCTGGCCAGTTCCAGCGCGTTCAGGATCGCGGCGGCGACGATGATCGCGGTGCCGTGCTGGTCGTCGTGGAAGACCGGGATGTTCATCCTGGCGCGGCAGCGCTCCTCGACCTCGAAGCATTCGGGTGCCTTGATGTCCTCCAGGTTGATGCCGCCGAAGGTCGGCTCCAGGGCGCAGACCACGTCAACGAGCCGCTCGACGTCCAACTCGTCGACCTCGATGTCGAACACGTCGATCCCGGCGAATTTCTTGAAGAGAACCGCCTTGCCCTCCATCACCGGCTTCGAGGCCAGCGGGCCGATGTTGCCCAAGCCCAGCACGGCAGTACCGTTGGTCAGCACCGCCACGAGGTTCTGGCGGATCGTGAGGGTCGCGGCCTCCTGCGGGTCCTCGTGGATCGCCATGCAGGCGGCTGCGACGCCGGGGGAGTAGGCGAGCGCGAGGTCGCGCTGGTTGCCGAGCGGCTTGGTCGCCTGGATCTCCAGCTTCCCGGGCCGGGGCAGGCGGTGATACACGAGCGCCCCGGACTTGAGATCGTCGGACATGTTGTCGGCCATGGCCCATTCCCCCTGGATCACGCGCGCACGCGGCTGGGTGACCCCGGCTGCGTCATGAAGGCCCTGTTGCACCGGCTGCGGAGCGGGCGCAACCCGAACAACGAGACCCGCATCCACCTCGACAAGCTCGCGCGCGCCTACGGATTCTCCATCGGTGCCTACTCGTACGGACGGCCCAAGGTGCGCTTCCCGGAGTCGGGCCGGCGGCTGACGATCGGCCGCTACTGTTCCATCGCCGACAAGGTCGAGATCCTGCTCGGCGGCGACCATCGCCTCGACTGGGCCTCGACCTATCCGTTCGCGGCGATGGGCGGCCTGTGGCCGGACGCGGACGCCCCAGTCGAGTATCATGCTGCCCGCGGTGACGTGGCGATCGGGCACGACGTGTGGCTCGGCTCGGGATGCATGATCCTGTCCGGTGTCTCGATCGGTCACGGGGCCGTGGTCGCGGCCCGGGCCGTCGTCACCCGCGATGTGCCCGCTTACGCGGTCGCCGCCGGCAACCCGGCCCGCGTCGTGCGCCACCGCTTCGACGCGGCGACGGTGGAGGCCCTCGTCGCCTGCGCGTGGTGGGACCTGTCGCACGCCGAGGTGACGCGGCTGGTGCCGCTGCTGCAGAGCGGGCGGATCGCGGAGCTGGTCGCCGCCGCGCGCGCCGTTGCGTCCCGGGTCTGAATCCCGTACCCGCGGACCGAACCTTCGAGAGCCGCCCGATGTCCGACACCCCGCCCGACCGCCTCGCGGTCAACCCCGACAGCCCGTTCTACGACGTGACCATGCTGGAGCGCGGCATCGGCATCCGCTTCAAGGGCGTCGAGAAGACCAACGTCGAGGAGTACTGCGTCAGCGAGGGCTGGGTCCGCCTCAGCGCCGGCAAGACGCTGGACCGCGCCGGCAACCCGATGACCGTGAAGCTCAAGGGCCCGGTCGAGCCCTACTTCCGCGACGCGGCGCCGGAGGCCTGAGCCTCGCGACGGCCGCGCGCGGCCGCGAAGTCGCGCAATGCCGCCGCGACCAGCGCCGCAACCTGATCCGGGCTGCGCGGCGCGGTGATGACGAGGCTCGCGAGCACGTCCTGCCGTCGCTGCCGCTGCTTGGCCGTGCGGGCGTGGTTCGAGAGGCGAAGGGCGAAGCCGCAGCCCTCCGGCCGCAGGTAGAGGCTGTCGCCCCGCGCGTTGCGGGCGACCTGGCAAAAGCCGTGGCCCGCCAGCAGGCGGGCCGCCTGGGCCAGCGCCGCCGCCGGCGTCAGCGCCGTCACGGTCCTGCCGGCTCGATGGTCCCGAGCGTCCGCCGCCCGAGCGCCCGCGCCTTGAGCCGCAGGGCCGGCCGCTCGACGCCGTACCAGGAGGCGGCGGCAACCGGAACCGTGAGCACCAGCGCCGGCAGGAGCAGCCGGGCGCCGTCCGCCGCGGGCCACAGCGCGTGCAGGCTCTGCTGGATCGGCCAGCCGTAGAGGTAGATCCCGTAGGAGAGGTCCGCCGGCGGATCGAGGACGGGGCGCGCGAGCCCGGGCAAGAGCGCGAGCCAGACGGCGCCGTAGCCCTCCGCGACGAACAGCAGCGCGCGGTAGAGCGGCGTCGCGTGCAGCAGGAGGCAGGCGAGGCCGAGGCCGAGGAGCGGGAGCACCGATAGCCGCAGACGATCTCGGGCCGCGTAAAGGGCGGCCCCCACCGAGAAGATCAGCGGCAGGCGCAGGGCCGTCTCCAATCCCTTGGGAAGGACCGGATGCCGCGCGTCGGCGACCATGAGCGCCGCGGCGAAGCCGAGGGCGACGAGGGGCACGGGCCACGGCCGGCGCAGGGCGCCGAGGAGGCCCACCGCGACCACGCCGAGGTAGCACAGCACCTCATACTTCAGGGTCCAGACCGTGCCGAGCGGACTGCGATAGGGGTTGCCGGGGAAGACGCCGGGGAGCGCCGCGTTGCTCTTGAAGGTTGTCAGCGTGCCGCGGATGAACCGCCAGACGTTCGCGTCGCGCAGGTACTCGGGTACCGGCAGCACGCTCATCGCCGGTCCGAGCACGAGGGCAACGACGAGGGCCGCGGCGACGAGGCCCGGCAGGATGCGCAGGGTCCGCGCGAGCAGGTAGTCCCGCAAGCCCCGGCGGTCGAAGCTCATGGTCACGAGGAAGCCCGAGACCGCGAAGAAGCCGTTCACGGCATGCTCGCCGAGCGTGAAGCCGGTGGCCCGCGCCAGCGGCTCGTCGAGGGCGTTCCCGCTCGCGACGCTGGCGGCGTGGGAGACCACCACGGCCAGGGCGAGCGCGAGGCGCAGGGCCGAGAACCCGTTGTGGGGTCGGGCCAGCGCCTCGGCCACTGTCGGGGGGCGCCTCATTCCAGCCCCTCGCGGGCGAGCGCGCTGCGGCCACGCAGGGCCGCCCAGGCACCCGCCGCCGAGCCGCCGTAGCGCTCGATCCCGGCCCGGCGCAGGGCGAGCCCGGACAGGAGCGCCTTGAACCCGTTGGCGAGGAGCCCCGGCAGGACCGGGTCCGCCACCGCGTACTTGCGGGCGACGTAGGCGCGCGACCACGCCTGATGCCAGCGCGTCCGGAAGACGCGACCCGGCTCGGAGCCTGACGATCGCCCGCGCCCGTGCAGCACCTCCGCGGCGTGGACGTGGACGAGGGCGCGGCCGGCCTCGGCGACGCGGCGGCAGAGGTCGTCGTCCTCGTAGAACAGGAAGATCGCCTCGTCGAAGCCGCCGATGTCCAGGAAGAACCGCCGCTCGACCATCAGGCAGGCGCCCGAGAGGAACGGCGCGCAGGCGTCGCCCTCCGGCGGATCGCGGCGGCCGGACGGATTGGTCAGGTAGGGCGCCAGCAGCGAGCGCGGCTGGTAGAAGAAGCGGCCGTCCGGCTCGACGATGCGCGGCGCGTAGAGGCCGGCCTCCGGCCACGCCGCCGCCGCGGCGAGCAGTGCTTCGGCTGCGCCGGGGCGGAGCGTCACGTCGGGGTTGAGGATCAGGACGCGGCGGGCCCGCGCCGCCCGCACCCCGGCGTTGTTGGCCCGGCCGTAGCCCTCGTTGCGGGCGTTGCGGATCACGGCCGCACCCGCGGCGGCGGCGATCTCGGCGGAGCGGTCGCGACTGGCGTTGTCGACGACGATGGCCGGCACGCCCTCGACCGCAAGCGCCGCGAGGCAGGCCGGCAGCGCCTCCGCGCTGTCGTGCGCGACGACCACCGCGACGAGGTTGGGCACGGCGGACCCTGTCAACCCGAATGGACGCGCGCCGCGCCTTCCCGCCCCCCTCTACGGGGGAGGGTGGCCCTCGCGTCAGCGAGGGTCGGGAGAAGGGAGCGCCGCATCCGGCACCGTCGCTCCCCTCTCCCGACCCGCTGCGCGGGCCACCCTCCCCCGCAGTGGGGGGAGGGAGAGACGCGCGCGCTCACGCCTTCTTCTCGGGCAGGTTCAGGCGGATGTGCAGCTCGCGGAGCTGCTTCGGGGTCGCCTCGGAGGGCGCGCCCATCATCAGGTCCTCGGCGCGCTGGTTCATCGGGAACAGCACCACCTCGC
>NZ_CAXTBY010000148.1:0-7624 GCF_964242245.1 uncultured Methylobacterium sp.
CCGCTCTCGACCTTGAACTCGCGGGTGTAGACCTGCCCGTCGTGGCGGGCGATCAGCACGTAGTCGCCCTCGGCCAGCGTCACCTGCGGGAAGGCGCCGATCGCCTCGCGGATGGTGTCGCCGCCGGGCGTCAGCACGGAGAAGGCGGTGCCGGCGAAGGCCTCGGCACCGGGATTGGTCACGAGCTTGAGGGTCACGGTGGCGGCGCGGTGGTTCAGGGTCGCGTCGGTGACCTTGCCGTTCTCGACCTTGAGGTCGGCGCGCTGGATCGCGTTCGAATCCCCGTAGGTCGAGACCACGTGGTAGGTGCCCTCCGGCAGGCGCAGCACCTCGCCGGCCTTGACGCCGCCGCGCACCAGCCGTCCCTCCGAGTTCGTGCCGATCGGCACGAACACCAGGAACGAGATCTGGCTCGGCGGGATCCGGGTGTCGCCGATGGCGCCCGACAGCTTGAGGGCGCCCGCGCTGATCCGGAGGATGTCGGTCGCCGGCTGGCCGGCCATCGCGACCTTCTTCGAGGCGCTGGCGAAGCCGTAGGTGACGCTGGCGATGTAGGCGCCCGGCGCGAGCTTGAAGCTCGGGGCCGGATCGGTGGACCGGGCGACGATGCCGGGCCGGGCGCCGTCGCCGCGATCCTCGTAGATCCGCCAGACGAGCCCCGAGCGCAGCGGCTGTCCGACGCCCGAGAGCAGGGCGGACAGCGACAGCGTCGCCGCGTCCTCCGCCGGGCTCGGCGGCAGGGACGGCGTCGTGATCGAGGGGGAGGGCAGGCCGCCGCCGAGGCGGGTGCCGAACGGGTCGGGCGCCTGGGCCGAGCCCGCGACGGGCACGAAGGCCGACAGGAGCGCTGCACCGAGTCCGACGCGCCGTCCGCGCATGTCCTCACCCTCCGAGCCGCCGACGGATGCCGTCTGCCCCCGGACCATGGCGACCGCAAGGCGACCAAGATCACGTGGTCCGCCTTTCCAGCGGCCGCGTCACGTGCCAGATCCTCAGGGAACATGCGGACCCGTGAACCGCGTCCCCCTTCAACGCTTCGAGCTACCATGAACGCCACCCTCGACCTGCTGCGCACCCGCCGCTCCGTGCCGCCGCCGCACCTCGCGGCGCCGGGCCCGACGCCGGAGGCGCTCGACGCGATCCTGACGCTGGCGTCGCGGGTGCCCGACCACGGCAAGCTCGCGCCCTGGCGCTTCATCGTGATCGAGGGGGAGGCCCGCGTCCGGATCGGCGCGGTCATCGCCGACACCTACGCGGCCGACAACCCGGAGGCCGATGCCGGCCGGCTCGCGATGGAGGCCAAGCGCCTCGCGCACGCCCCCGTGGTCGTCGCGGTGGTCTCGCGGGCCGGCCCGCACGTCAAGATCCCGGATTGGGAGCAGGTGCTATCGGCGGGTGCGGTCGCGATGAACCTCGTCATCGCGGCCAACGCCCACGGGTTCGCCACCTCCTGGCTCACGGAGTGGTACGCCTACGACCGCCGGGTGCTCGACGCGCTCGGCCTGGAGCCCCGCGAGAAGCTCGCCGGCTTCATCCACATCGGCCGCGCCGAGGAGGTGCCGGGCGACCGTCCGCGGCCGGACCTCGCCGAGATCGTCACGCGGCTGTAGGCTGGAGCGATGCATTACGCCCCCGACGACCGCACGCTGCCCCACAACCCGCTGAAGGCGATCGTCGCGCCGCGGCCGATCGGCTGGATCAGCGCCATGAGCCGGGAGGGCAAGCTCAACCTCGCGCCGTACTCGTTCTTCAACGCGGTCGCCGACGACATGGTCGCGTTCTCGTCCTCGGGCCGCAAGGACGCGATGACCTTCGCGGAGGAGGGCGGCGACTTCGTCTGCAACCTTGCCACCCACGACCTGCGCGAGGCGATGAACGCTTCCTCGGCGCCGCTGCCCCGGGGCGAGAGCGAGTTCACGTTTGCCGGCCTGACCACAGCGCCGTCGCGGCGGGTGCGCGCGCCGCGGGTGGCGGAAGCCGCCGCGGCGCTGGAGTGCCGGTGGCTCCAGACCATCCCGCTCGTGCCGCTGGACGGCTCGGAGCCCGGCAACTTCCTGGTGATCGGGCAGGTGCTGTCGATCTACATCGACGACCGCTTCATCGTCGACGGCCTCGTCGACACCGCAGCGATGCGCCCGATCATGCGCGGCGGCTACTTCGACTACTTCGGCGTGACCCCGGAGACGCGGTTCGAGATGCACCGTCCGAAAGGAGGCGGCGATTACAGGCAGCGCTGAGATGAGATCGCGCCGGCATCCTGGCATCGCGGAGCCGTTCCGGCATAGGATCGGGCACGGCGTCGGCGGGCTTTGAGGGCGGGGACGGTACATGCGGGCGTTGTGGCTGGGATTCGCGCTGTTCGCGCTGGCTGCCGAACCCGCCTCGGCGGCATGCCGCTGCGTTTGCGTGA
This sequence comes from uncultured Methylobacterium sp., assembly GCF_964242245.1. Taxonomy (NCBI): domain Bacteria; kingdom Pseudomonadati; phylum Pseudomonadota; class Alphaproteobacteria; order Hyphomicrobiales; family Methylobacteriaceae; genus Methylobacterium; species uncultured Methylobacterium sp. The sequence goes on from NZ_CAXTBY010000148.1 coordinate 2,411, forward strand.
ACGGCGAGGTGCGCACCCTCTGCTCCGGGCCGCTCGACGCGCCCGCGATCTGCAGCCGGATCTGCCCGGCCTCCGTTCGGCCGCCCGGCGCGCCGCCGGTCACGTCCGGCCTCGTCAGGTCGGGGGGAGCCGAGGAGACCCTCGCGACGGGCAGTCCCGCGCTCTTCGGCGCGACCGGCAGTCCCGAGCGCTGAAGTCAGGTCGCGGCGGGGCGCAGGGATCGGCGGCCCCGCACGGGTGTGATCGCGCGCAGACCCATCTTCGAAGCACAGCCCCGATCCGGCTCGCCGTCGGGGCCGCGCTCCGGCAGGAACGGGAACTTCCCCGAGTCTTCGTCACGGGTGGTCTTCCGGTCAATGCGGTGCGGTTCGGCATCGGAGCCGAAGGGGTCGCGCGAAGCCTTCGGAACGAATGCATCTGCCCGACGTTGAGCTTGCGAAATCGATCATGAATCGGAAAAGGATCCTCATGCGCAAGCTCGCAATCGTCTCCGCCACCATTCTCTCGGTCGGGGCGCTCTCCGTCACCGCAGCCGACGCTCGGCCCGGGTACCGCGGCGGCTACGGCCACGGTTACGGCGGGGGCTACGGCCACCGCGGCGGTCGCGGCATCGGCACGGGCGCCGCCGTCGGCCTCGGCATCGCGGGCCTCGCGGCCGGCGCGGTCGCCGCCGGTGCGGCGCGCAATGCCTACGGCTACGACGGCTACGGCTACAATCGCGGGTACGGCGCTTACGGCGGCTACGGTGCCCCGGCCTACGGCGGGTACTACGGCTACCCCTACTAAGCTCCGCAGCTTGCAATGAGAGAAGGGCGACCGGTCATGCCGGTCGCCCTTCTTGTTCGTCGTGCTCCATCAGCGCCCCCGGTAGGGCGGCACGCCGGGATCGGGTAGCCAGACCGTCCTCGGCGGCTCGCCCGTCTGCCAGAACACGTCGATCGGGATGCCGCCGCGCGGGTACCAGAACCCGGCGATCCGCAGGTAGCGCGGCTCCAGCAGGGCAGTCAGCCTCCTGCCGACGCCCACCGTGCAATCCTCGTGGAACGCGCCGTGGTTGCGGAACGCGCCGAGGTAGAGCTTCAGCGACTTCGACTCCACCAGCCAAGGTCCGGGCACGTAGTCGATCACCAGGATCGCGAAGTCGGGCTGGCCGGTCACCGGGCAGAGCGAGGTGAACTCGGGCGCCGTGAAGCGCGCGAGGTAATCGGTGTCCGGATGCGGGTTCGGCACCCGGTCGAGGCGCGCATCCTGCGGCGAGGCGGGCAGCGGCGTCGGCTGCCCGAGCTGAAGCGTTTCGTCAGTCATGGCCATCCATATCGCGGGCGGCGCCCGCGCGCACCCGCGCGATCCGCATGGTGCCGTTGCAGGATGTCGGTGCGAGGATCGATCTGCGTCGCGGGAAGACGCGAGCGATGCGCGCGGTGAATGCGCGCGGGCGGCTGTGGTGCTGGCTTGCCCGACCGCACGCCTTGGCGGATAAGCCGCGGCGAGCAAGACCGCATCCGAGCCCGCCGCGACGGCGCGGCCTCGGGGAGAAAGACTTATGACCGCGATCACCAACATCGCCGCCCGCGAAATCCTCGACAGCCGGGGCAATCCCACCGTCGAGGTCGACGTGCTCCTGGAGGACGGCTCCTTCGGCCGTGCCGCGGTGCCCTCCGGGGCCTCGACCGGCGCGCACGAGGCGGTGGAGCTGCGCGACGGCGACGCGGGCCGCTACGGCGGCAAGGGCGTGCGCAAGGCGGTCCATGCCGTCCAGACCGAGATCCTCGACTTGGTCGGCGGCATGGATGCGGAGGATCAGGTCGCCGTCGACGAGGCGATGATCGAACTCGACGGAACTCCGAACAAGGCGCGTCTCGGCGCCAACGCCATCCTCGGCGTCTCCCTCGCCGTGGCCAAGGCCGCGGCCGAGACCGCGGGCCTGCCGCTCTACCGCTACGTCGGCGGCGTGCAGGGGCGGGTGCTGCCGGTGCCGATGATGAACATCATCAACGGCGGGGCGCACGCCGACAACCCGATCGACTTCCAGGAATTCATGATCATGCCGGTCGGGGCCACCTCCATCGCCGAGGCCGTGCGCATGGGCGCCGAGGTGTTCCACACCCTGAAATCCGCCCTCAAGAAGGCCGGCCACAACACCAACGTCGGCGACGAGGGGGGCTTCGCCCCGAACCTCCCCACCGCCGAGGCCGGCCTCGACTTCGTGATGGAGTCGATTGCGGCCGCGGGCTTCAAGCCCGGCATCGACATGGTGCTGGCGCTCGACTGCGCCGTCACCGACTGGTTCAAGGGCGGCGCCTACCACTACGAGGGCGAGGGCACCGTCCGCTCGATCGAGCAGCAGGTCGACTACCTCGCCAAGCTCGTCGACGCCTACCCGATCCTCTCGATCGAGGACGGCATGGCGGAGGACGACTGGGACGGCTGGCGCCTCCTGAACGCGCGGATCGGCGACCGCTGCCAGCTCGTCGGCGACGACCTGTTCGTGACGAACGTCGAGCGCTTGGCCCGCGGCATCAGCGAGGGATCGGCGAATTCGATCCTGATCAAGGTCAATCAGATCGGCTCGCTCACCGAGACGCTGGCCGCCGTCGATATGGCGCACCGTGCCGGCTACACCGCAGTGATGTCGCACCGCTCGGGCGAGACCGAGGACGCGACCATTGCGGATCTGGCCGTCGCCACGAATTGCGGGCAGATCAAGACCGGCTCGCTCGCCCGCTCCGACCGGCTGGCCAAGTACAACCAGCTCATCCGCATCGAGGAGGGCTTAGGCGCTCAAGGCCGCTACGCGGGCCGGGCCGCGATCCGGCAATCCGCTTAAGGCCATCCGGCCCTCGGGCGGAACCGGCAACGCCGTCCCGCGTCGATACGCGGTGCGACCGATACCCGGGGCCTTGCGATGACGACGGATCTCGAAGCGTTCAGGCGATCGCTCGCGGTGGATGCTCCGCCGGCGACGTTCGTCCCCGCGCTCGCTGCCCTGTGGTGGGCGGCGCGCGGGGGCTGGGAGCGCGCGCACGTCCTCGTCCAGGACGAGGATGGTCCGGAGGCGGCCTGGGTGCACGCCCACCTCCATCGCGTCGAGGGCGACCGCGACAACGCCGCCTACTGGTACGCCCGCGCGGGGCGGCCTGCGACCGACGCCCCCCTCGCCGAGGAGCGGGACGCCATCGCCGCCGTGCTGCTCCGCGCGGACGGATAGGAACCCAAAGCTGTGCCCGATCCGGTTGGATCGTGAAGCGGCTTTATCCCATTGTCGTGACGCGCTTTCCCGCGACGAACCGGTGGCCGCTTCGTCGGAAGGCGCTCTCAGGTCCGCGCAGCGCCCACGTCAGCGGGCCGTCCAGCCGACGACCGCCGTCAGCGGATCGCCGACACCGCCTCCGGGCACCAGGTCCCTCACCGCGATATCGGCGAAGCCCGCCCGTTCCAGGTAGAGCGCCACGAGTCGGGCCTGATCGGCACCGCTGAGCGCCCGCCAGATCGCCACCGCCTTGGTCGGGAAGCAGCGGTTGGAGAACGTGATCGCGACGGGCGCTCCCGGACGCAGCACGCGGGCGACCTCGCGCAGCACCGCGACCGGGGCCTCGAGGTACTGGACCGAGACGCAGATCGTGGCCGCGTCGATGCTGGCGGTGTCCAGCGGCAGGGCGGGGTCGGCGTTCAGATCCTGCACGAACCGCCGGGTCAGGCGCGGGTTGGCGGACAACTCCGTCGCGTTCATGCCCTGCCCGATCACCGCGGCGTAGGCGCCCTCCTCGGGCAGGTGGCTGACCCAGCTCGACATCAGGTCGAGGATCGTGCCGCCGGCGGGCAGCAGCGTCCGGTACAGGTCGGTCACCGCGGCGACGGCGCCGCAATCGATGTGCGTGACGAGGCGCGGCTGGCCGTAGAACAGCCGGTCCGGCGTCGGATCGGGCTTGGCGAAGGCTCCGGGCGGCAGTTCGGGCAGGTCGATCATCGAGGCCTCGGGGGTTCCGGCGCCCGGTCGGTTCCGGGCGCTGCGTGCCCGGGAGATGGCGTCGCGCGGGGCCGCCTTCAGCGCGCGCAATCGGCGCGCCTCGCGGACGCTCGGCACCGCTGCGCCGGCCTCGGACGCATCCGCGATGGAACGCGCCACGGGGCGCCGCCCGTCGCCTGCGCCACGTCCATCGACGGGTTCGGAGTGGCCTTCGCCGGCATCCGGCGCGGGCGCGGACGGCTCGTCACGCCAACGGGGCGGACACCGGCGGCATCACCGCCTGGACGTAGCTCGCGAGGCTGGCGCTGCGCAGCGGCCGGAACGGCGTGCCGCAGGCTTCGCAGGCCCGCCTGACCCAGGCCGTCGCCTCGTGGCTGACGCATTCGACCGGGAACAGCACGAGGTCGGACTGGCCGACGAGGCCCGGCAGCAGGCTCAAGCTGTCTTCGATGCCGCCGTCGTGGCTGAGCAGCCGCCCGCCGCGCTCGGCGGTGAGGCGGCGCAGGTTCGCCACCTGACGGGGCCGGCCGCCGACGTAGAGGAAGGTTCTCTCCGCGAGGCTCACCGCTTCGGCGGCCGACGGCGCCGCCTCTCCGCTGTCGAGTGCAGCTTCCAGCGCCGTCACCTCGGCTTCCAGCGCGCGCGCGCGCAACCTCGACCTCCAGGGCGACGCTCAGCCGGCCCGAGGCCTGCATGAGGGCCGCGACCTTGTCCTCCAGGGCCTCCGCGTGCGCCTGCTCGCGAGCGAGTCGGCCTTCCAGGGCTCGCATCGTGTCCCGCTCGCAATCCGGCGCCCGGGGCGGAGCGGGCGCCACCGCAGTGCGGGCCGCTTCGACGGCGCGCTGCGCGTCGCGCTGCGCCATCAGGTCGAGGATGCGCCGCTCGTGCCGGGCGATGGTCTCGTCGCGCTCGGCCAAGTCCGCCTCAAGCTGGCGCAGGCGGCGGATGTCGGCGCGGTTCGACTGACCGACGAGGTGCGAGAGCATGTGCACCTCGCCGAAGATGTCCTGCACCAGCGGCCAGTCGGTCGCCGGATGGGTGATCGCCGCCCAGTAGGCGCCGGGGATCTCGCCGCGCTCCAGATAATCGCGCCAGAGCGTACGGACCTCGCCCGCGGTGCGGGCTTGCGCGAAGCGCTTGACCTCGCGCTCGTGGCGGCGGTCCAGCGCCTTCTGCAGCAGCTTGCCCCCGCCGTCCCGGCGCCCGGCCATCTGGACGATCTCGCCGTGCAGGCGGTGCTCGGTCAT
>NZ_CAXTBY010000149.1:0-7614 GCF_964242245.1 uncultured Methylobacterium sp.
GCGCGCAGCGCCCGGTCGTTCATGTCGACGACCCGGCGCCAGTGGATGCGGCGCACGTCGATGTCGAGCTCGTTGGCCCAGTAGACGTGGTTGTCGATGAGCGCGGCAGCGAGCGAATGGGCCGCGGTGATGGCGTGGAAGTCGCCGGTGAAGTGCAGGTTGATCTGCTCCATCGGCACCACCTGCGCCTTGCCGCCGCCGGCCGCGCCCCCCTTCATCCCGAAGCAGGGGCCGAGCGAGGGCTCGCGCAGGCAGATCATCGTTTTCTGGCCGATGCGGTTCAGCGCGTCGCCCAGGCCCACCGTGGTGGTGGTCTTGCCCTCGCCCGCGGGCGTCGGCGAGATCGCGGTGACGAGCACCAGCTTGCCCTCCGGCCGGCCCTCCAGTCCGGCGATGTAGCCGTGGTCGAGCTTGGCGATGTGCCGGCCGTAGGCGTGGAGCGCGTCGTCGGGAATCCCGAGCTTTTCCGCGACCTGCGCGATCGGCTTCAGCGTCGCCGCGCGGGCGATCTCGATGTCTGAGGGCATGGTTTCCTCACCTCTTGCCACGCGGGCGTCGTGCGGCGTCCGGTTGATGCCCGGCACGTCCGGTCCGCCGGCTCTTGCCGTGCGGCGCTCGTGAGACTGGGACCAAGATCCAGTCTACCCTCCCATTTTGCGACAAGCGGGACCGAAAAGCGCGTCGAAAGTTTTCGCCGCGACGACAAATCTTTTTTCGGTTTCAGGGATGGCGTGCGCCGGCACGCGGCATCGCGACCCGGCCGCGCGCCCGGTCAACCTTCACCGCCGCCGCCCGATCCGGCGGACCGTGCGCCCCACGGCGTCGGCGCAGCCGTCGCAGGTCATGCCCTCGACCCGCATCAGGAGGTCGCTCTCGGTCTCGTCCACGTTCGCGGCTCCGCCCGGTCTCGGCCGGTTCAGGCGCGCCGCCGCGGCCGACAAGGGCGGGGCGGGGATGAGGCGCATGTCACACACCCGCGAAATCCACGCCGGCCCGCCGCCCCCGCCTTGCGGGCGCGCCGGCCCTCGGCGACAAAAGAAGGTCTCCCCGATCCGGCATCGGCCGCCGGGGACGGCGTCCCGTGCAGGTTGACGAGACGAGGGGCGACCCGTCCGATGATCCGGAACTTCGGCCGGCACGCGAGCCTGTTGGCCCTGGGGCTCCTCGGGCTCGTGATCCTTGGCCCCCTCGCGGCCCTGCTGCCGGTCGCGGGTGCCCTCGCGCTCGCCGCCGCCGCAGCAGCGGCGGCGCTCGCGGCGCACGCCCGCGCGAGCGGGCTGCGGGCGCGCTGCGACAAGGTCTCGGCGGAACTCGACGCGCTGTCCAGGCGCCTGCTCAGGGCGGAATCCGCCCTGCGGCCCGATCCGGCCCAGGCCGCGCTCCCGCGGGAGGTCGAGGAACTGACGGTCGAGATCGGCCTGCTCAGCGGCATCGTGCGCGACTTGGCCGGCGTGGTCGGCACGCAGGACGGCGAGATCGCCCGGCTCAAGGCCGAGGCCACCCTGGCGGCGCGGGCCCCGGCGCCCGCGCCGGCCCCCCCCGCGCCGCCGGCCCCTCCGCCGCCGCCCGTTCCCGCCCCGCCGCCGGCCGGCCCCGAGGCCGCGGCGCGGCGCGCGGAGCCCGCACCCGCGCCGCGGCCGATCCCGCCGCGCCCCATCCCCCGCTCCGGTCCCACCGAGGACGCCGCCGTGATCGCGGCCTTCGACGGCGACGGGCTCGAAGTCCACCTGCAGCCGGTCGTCACCCTGCCGCAGCGCAAGGTCGCCTCCTACGAGGCGCTGGCGCGGCTCCGCGTCTCGGGCGCGAGCCTGGCGCCCGACGCGTTCCTGCCGGTGCTGGAGCGGCACGGCCGCTCGACCGAGCTCGACCGGCGCATGCTCCAGCGCGTCGCCACCATCGCCCGCCACCTCGTCGGCCGCGGCAGCGAGGCGGCGGTGGCCTACGGCCTGTCGCCGCTCTCGCTGTTCGAGCCCGGGTTCCTGCGCGCCCTCGCCCGCTTGGTTGCCGCCGAGCCGGCGCTCGTCGGGCGCCTCGTCGTCGCCCTGCCGCAGGCGAGCTGGCGCACCCTCGACGCCGAGCAGGCGGGCGCGCTCGCCGCCATGCGCGGCCGGATCGGCTTCACCCTGGACCGCCCGACGGATCTCCGCTTCGACGCCGCCGCGCTTGCCGGCCACGGCGTCGGCCAGGTCAAGGTGCCCGCCGACCTCCTGCTGCGGCCGGGGCCGGCCCGCCGCGACCTGTCGGACATCGCGATCGAGGACCTCGTCACGGCGCTGGCCCGGGCCGGCATCCGGCTCGTCGCCGGCAACGTCGAGGCGGAATCCGACGTGCCGGACCTCATCGACCTCGACGTGCCGTTCGCGCAAGGGGCCGTCTTCGCCCCGCCGCGGCCGGTGCGCGCCGACGTGCTCGCCGCGCCGCCCCCGGCCCCCGCGCCCGCCCCGGAGGAGCCCTCCGACCCGCCCCCGGAGCGCCGCCCGTTCCGGGCGTTCCTGCGCCGGGTGGGCTGACGACCGCCGTTGCCATCGGGCGTCGGCCCGCCTAACCCGGCGCCCGAGACCGCGCAGGACCGATCATGATGCCCTCCACGATCCCGACGCTGGCCGGCATCGCCGGGATCGCGGCCGGGTACGACCTGATCCTGTGCGACGTCTGGGGCGTGCTGCACGACGGCACCCGGGCGCATGCGGGCGCGGGCGACGCGCTGATCGCGTTCCGCGGCCTCGAAGGCGCGCGCCCGCGCCGCGTCGTCCTGGTCTCCAACGCCCCCCGCCCCTGGGACGGGGTGCGGCGCATCCTCGACGGATACGGCGTGCCGCGGGCGGCCTACGACGCGATCCTCACCTCGGGCGACCTCACCCGGGATCTCGTCGCGAAGCGGCCCGGCGCCCGCGTCCACCACCTCGGCCCGAAGCGGGACGCGCCGATCTTCTCGGGCCTCGACGTGGCGCTGGTCGGGGCGCAGGCCGCCGACCTCGTCGTCTGCACCGGCCTGTTCGACGATGCCACCGAGACGGCGGACGATTACCGCGGCACGCTCGCCGCCCTGAAGGCCCGCGACGTGCCGATGATCTGCGCCAACCCCGACCTCGTGGTCGAGCGCGACGGTCTGCTGATCCCCTGCGCCGGCCTCATCGCGGCGGCCTACGCGGAGGTCGGCGGCAGGGTCACCTACGCCGGAAAGCCCCATCGCCCGGTCTACGCGGCGGCGATGCAACTCGCCGCGTCCCTCGACGGCGGCGCCGCGCCGGACCCCGCCCGGGTGCTCGCGGTCGGCGACGCGCTGCGCACCGACATCGCCGGCGCCAGGGCGTTCGGCATCCCGAGCCTGCTCGTCGCCCGCGGCATCCACGCCGAGGAGCTCGGGCTCACCGCCGCGCACCACCGGCTCGGCGACATCGCCGCGTGGCTCTCGAATCAGGCGGTGCAGCCGGACGCGGTGATCGAGCGGCTGGTCTGGTGATCCCGCCCCCCGCGACTGCGAGGCGGGCGGTCCGCCTGACCTCATGGGTCATGACCCATGAGATTTGGCATAATACCGGATCTCAATGAGCCCGACTCCTTGAGATCCGGCCCCCGCGACTGCGGGGCGGCGGTGGTCCGCCGGACCTCATGGGTCGTGACCCATGAGACTTGGCATGAGAGGTTCTCGCGATCCCGGCGCCGGAGCGTTTTCCAGCGAGGTGGACACCGGCTCGCGTGAAGACGACGCGATCACGCAAGACGCCCCAGGTCCGCTTGCGGCGCCCCGCCTTCACGCGGCCCGGATGGCGGAGAGGAAGCTTTCGACCTCCTCCTTGACCACGAGCGACTGCGTGGCGAGTTCGCCCGCCGCGCCGAGCACCTGCTGGGCGGCGCTTCCGGTCTCGCCCGCCGCGGCCAGCACCTGCGCCACGTTCGTCGATACGTCCTGGGTGCCGCGGGCCGCCTCCGACGCGTTGCGTGCGATCTCGCTCGTGGCCGCGGTCTGCTCCACCACCGTGGCGGCGATCGTGCCCGTGATCTCGTTGACCGCGCCGATCGTGCGGCCGATCCCCTGGATCGCGATGAAGGCCTGCTGCGAGGCCGCCTGGATGGCCGCGATCTGGGCCGTGATCTCCTCGGTCGCCCGCGCGGTCTGACCGGCCAGTTCCTTCACCTCGGAGGCCACCACGGCAAAGCCCCGTCCGGCCTCGCCCGCGCGCGCTGCCTCGATGGTGGCGTTGAGCGCGAGCAGGTTGGTCTGCCCGGCGATGCTGGAGATCATCGTCACCGCCTCGCCGATCTTGGCCGAGGCCTGCGTCAGGGCCGCCATCGTCGCGGAGGTCGCCTCAGCTTCCCGCGCGGCGTGGCCGGCGACCTCCGTGGAGCGTTGGACCTGCCGCTCGATCTCCTGGAGCGAGGCCACCATCTCCTCGGCGGCCGAGGCAACGGTCTGGACGTTGGCCGAGGTCTCCTCGGCGGCCGCGCTCGAGGCCATGGCCCGGCTGCTGGTGTCGTCGGCGACCCCCGTCATCGATTGGGCCGTCGCGTCGAGTTCGGCGGCCGCCGAGGTGACGATGCCGATGGCGCCGGCGATCGTCCGCTCGAAGCCCTGCACGAGGTGATCGACGCGGTCGGCGCGGTGCTGGCGGGCGGATTGCTCCGACACCTGCTGCGCCTCCAGCTCGATCCGGGCGATGGCGTTCTGCCGGAAGACATCGACGGCCTTGGCCATCTCGCCCATCTCGTCCGTCGCGTCCTGCGAGGGCACGACGACCGCCGTCTCGCCGGAGGCCAAGCGGCTCATCGCGCCGGTCATGCCGGCGATCGGCCCGACGATGCTGCGGACGATGACGAGGGCGAGGCCTGCGCCCAGCGCCAGGATCAGCCCGAGCAGGACGAATTGCACGGTCTGCGCCGTCCGCATCGTGGCATCGCTCGTCGCGGTGAGCTCCATCAGGTGCGCTTCGATCTTGGCCCGGGCGTTGAGGCCCGCGTCCGTCATCTTCGCCATCTGCGGCTTGATGTTCTGCTCGTAAAGCGCGTCCGTCGCCAGGAGCGCCGCGGACACGGACTGGAAGCTCGCGACGTAGGACCCCAGTAGGTCCTCCACCGATTTGTGAGCCGCCCCCTCCCGCGTGCCGAGGTCGAGGCCGCGCAAGGCCCTGAGGCTGGCTTCGGCCTTGGCGACGCTGGCGGCGAAGGTGGCCGGCCCCTTGGCATCGAGGGTGGCGAGGAAACGCCAGTTGGCGACCCGCACCGCGAGAATCGCGTTCTCCAGGCCGGGCATCTGAGCCGTGCCGGCGTCGTGGCCCGCCGTGCGCAGCTCCGCCGCCAGTGTACCGAGGCTCTTCACCAGGGCGTCGCCGGCTGCGAACAGCTTCCCCTTGCCGTCCTGGGTCGTCCGGCCGAGCTCGATCAGCTTGACCATGTTATCCGACAGGGCTTGGTCCTGCTCCCGGATCGTCGCGTACAGGGCCTTGTGATCGGCGCTGAGGGCGCGGCCGATGAGGCCGTCCGAGAGCGTCTTGATCGAGGCGAGGCTGGCCGACATCCCGTCCACGCTGGCCTGGGCCTGCGTGGCGCGGAACGCGTAGCTCTGCGCCAGGAACCGATCGCTCAGGCCGTTGATCGCCAAGACGTCACGCGTGTTGCGTTCCAGGCGGCCGCGTATGTCGTAGGTGCCGGCGAGGCTGGACAGTTGCACGGCGGCGAAACATCCCATTCCCCCGGCGAGCAGCACGAGGGCCGCGAAACCGCCGTACAGGCGCGAGCGGATACCGAGCTTCATGATGTTCGTCCCGATGATGATTCGATGCCTTCCGCGGGACGCTGCCTCGGAAGATTTAAATCATCGCGAACGAAATCCTTCTCCGAGCGCGTCATCCGTCGAACGCGGCGCTTTGAAAGGTCGTCGCCCGCCGAGCGCGTCCCGCCGGCCGGCGGCGATCGGGCGCGTCGCCACGGACGCGCCGCGGGTCGCCGTGGCCGGACTCACGCCGGCGGGCGGCCGCCGACCAGCACCGGCTCGGGGGTAACGCGCTCCGGGAACAGCGCCTGGAGGTCGCGCAGCTTCGGGGCGTCGTTGGCCGCGATGTAGGGGTGGTCCGGGTGCAGGGCCATGAAGTCCTGGTGGTAGCCCTCCGCCGGGTAGAAGGCGGCGCCCGGCTCGATCCGCGTCGCGATCGGCCGGCCGTAGGTGTGGGCCGCGTCGAGCTGGGCGATGTAGGCCGCGGCCACCCGCGCCTGATCCGCGTCCGCGGGGAAGAGCGCCGAGCGGTACTGCGGTCCGGAATCCGGCCCCTGGCGGTTCACCTGCGTCGGGTCGAGCGCCACCGAGAAGAAGATCCGCAGCAACTCGTCGTAGCGGATCACCGCCGGGTCGTAGGTCACGCGCACCGCCTCGGCGTGCGCCGTGCCGCCGGTGCTGACGGCGCTGTAGCGCGCATCGTCCCGGTCGCCGCCGGCGTAGCCCGAGACGGCCTGGCTCACGCCGCGCACGTGCTGGAACACCCCCTGCACGCCCCAGAAGCAGCCGCCGGCGAAGGTCGCCGTGTGCAGGCCCGTCTCGCGGGCCGCGACCGTTGCTTCCGGCAGGCGCCGGCCGGCCTCCTCCGCGTGGGCGAAGCCGCGCAGGGAGAAGGCGGCGGCCATCAGGCCGAGCCCAGCGATCGTGGCGAGGCCGACCGCGCGCAGGCTGGTCTTCTCGGTGGGGGACGCGTGGGGCATGAGGTCTCCGAGGTGGATGGTCTTCGATGGATGGTCTTCGGGCCGCGGTGCCGGGCCGAGGACGCGTGAGGATCAGGCGGCGTGGAAGCGGAGCGCCGCGCCGTTCATGCAGTAGCGCTGGCCGGTCGGCGGCGGCCCATCGGCGAAGACGTGGCCGAGATGGCCGCCGCAGCGGCGGCAATGCACCTCCGTGCGGCGCAGGCCGTAGGCGCCGTCGGTGGTGGTGCCGACGGCCCCCGCGATCGGCGCCCAGAAGCTCGGCCAGCCGGTGCCGCTCTCGAACTTCGTCTCGGAGGAGAACAGCGGCAGGTCGCAAGCGGCGCAGGCGAACCGGCCCGAGTCCTTCTCGCGGTTCAGGGGGCTCGACCCCGGGCGCTCGGTGCCGTGCCCGCGCAGGATCGCGTAGGCCTCCGGTTCGAGCTCCAGCCGCCACGCCGCGTCGCTCTTGACGACCTCGAACGGGCCCGCGGCGGCGGGCTCGGCGCCGCGGGAGCCGAGGCGGAAGGCGGCGAGGATGCCGGCGAGCGGGAGACCGATGGACAGGATCTTGCGGCGGTTCATCTGGGCGCTCCCTCCGGCTCGCGGCACGCACCTGTTCGCGCCGTCGCCGCCCCGGGTTACGCCGGCCACCGTATCCCGCTCGCGGCGCGATGGCGAGTTCGCGGTGAACTGACCGCACTTGACGCCGAGGTTCTTACGCATCGGCTCGCCCACGAACGGCCGGAAGCAGCGGCGCCGGTCACCGGACATTCTCCCATGCGCTTGTCGTCATCGACGGCGCCGGATGGCTCAAACCCGGCGGCAGGCTCAAGCTGCCGGACAACATCAGCACGCTCACGCTGCCGCCATACAGCCCCGAGCTGAACCCCCAGGAGAACATCTGGCAGTTCCTTCGCCAGAACGACCTCTCCAACCGCGTGTTCG
>NZ_CAXTBY010000150.1:0-7568 GCF_964242245.1 uncultured Methylobacterium sp.
AGGTAGAAAGCGATCGAAGCGTCAGCCGGCCGCCGCCATCGCCGCGCGCAGCTTGGCGCGATAAGCGTCGATCACCACGAGCCGGCCGGCGCGCTCGGCGTGCCAGAAGGTCCAGCCGTTGCAGGCGGGCAGCCCCTGCACCAGGGCCCCGATCTTGTGGATCGAGCCGATCACCGGGCCGACGCCGAGCTGCCCGTCGGGCCGCACGGTGGCCTTGAAGCGGCGGCGCTCGTCGGTGAGCACGTCGCCGGGCTTGAGGTGGCCGGCTTCGACCACGCCGAGGAACGGCACCCGCGGCTCGGCCCGCTTGGTCGGCGCGACGAGCAGCGCCGCCCGCGACAGGGGTTCGACGGCCGCGATCCGCCGGCGCGCGGCCTCGGCGTAGGTCGCATCGCGCTCGCAGCCGATGAAGCGGCGGCCGAGGCGCTTGGCCACCGCGCCGGTGGTGCCGGTGCCGAAGAACGGGTCGAGCACCACGTCGCCGGGGTTGGTCGCCGCGAGCAGGGTGCGGGCGAGCAGCGCCTCGGGTTTTTGGGTCGGATGGACCTTGCGGCCATCGGCGTCCTTCAGGCGCTCGTCGCCGGTGCAGAGCGGGATGAACCAGTCCGAGCGCACCTGAAGGTCCTCGTTGCCCCCCTTCAGCGCGTCGTAGTGGAAGGTGTAGCCCTTCGCGTCCGCCGAGCGGGAGGCCCAGATCAGGGTCTCGTGCGCGTTGGTGAAGCGCTTGCCGCGGAAGTTCGGCATCGGGTTGGCCTTGCGCCAGACGATGTCGTTGAGAATCCAGAAACCAAGATCCTGGAGCACGCTGCCGACCCGGAAGATGTTGTGGTACGACCCGATCACCCACAGCGTGGCGTTCGGCTTCATCACCCGGCGGCATGCGGTGAGCCAGTCGCGGGTGAAGGCGTCGTAGGTCGAGAAGCTCGAAAACTTGTCCCAGTCGTCGTCGACCGCGTCGACCCGGCTCTGGTCCGGCCGCGTCAGCGTGCCCTCCCCGAGCTGGAGGTTGTAGGGCGGGTCGGCGAAGACGCAGTCGACGGAGGCCGCCGGCAGGCGGTTCATCGCCGCGATGCAGTCTCCGACGAGGATCTCGTCGAGGGGAAGGCGCTGGGCGGGTACGAGACCCATCCGCGGCGCCGACGCGGGCCGACCGGTACGCGAGACAAGGTTCCGGAGGGCGGCGTCGGCGACCACGGTACGCGGGGAAGCCATGGCAAACACCGGTTACGCGACTGACCGGCAGACCATGAATCCGTTAGGGTAAAGGTCGGGTTGCGGAATTGCGAAGCATCGCGTCCCGGTTTGGGGCTGCCGCGGGACCCTGACCCGGCGGCGATCCAGGATATGGTGCCCGTTCACGCGGTCTTAACCGGTCGCCCCGACTTTTCTTGCCTTCGTCCGCCCGACGATGCTTGCAAGTGCCCGACCGTCGGTTGCAGGCGGGACGGGTTGCCGGCTCCCGTGATCGGACCCGTCCGCCGTCTCGGACCGACGATCATGCCCAGGAGCGAAGTGGGCATGGGGGTTTCGCTGGATGCATATCCGCGTACCCACGGCCGGTTTCATGCACGGATTTCGATGATCCGATAGACTATCCTTCGCCTTCGCGGCGGCTCCGCACGAAGTTGCGCGACAGTCTTGAAACCTTGCAGCACAGATTTTTCGTCGAATGCTGCGGATGCGCACGGAATTGGGCGGCACTGTGATCCGCCTGCCGCATATGTGCGCGTCTCATTTTGGCCGGCATCGGCCTCGATTGGCGCCGCCCTCGTCAACAACGAAGGACCGACGCATGCATGTTCAACCCGTTGCCCGGATCGCCGCCGCCACCCTCGGCGCCCTGACGCTCGCTGCCGGAAGCCTTCCCGCAAGCGCTCAGAGCGGAAGCGCATCCTGGTACGGCAGCGGTCATCGCACCGCGAGCGGCGAGCACTTCAACCCGAACGGGCTGACGGCCGCCCACCGCAGCCTGCCCTTCGGCACCCGCGTCCGCGTCGAGAACCGGCGCACCGGACGCTCCGTGGTGGTGCGGATCAACGATCGCGGCCCGTTCGTGCGCGGACGCATCATCGACCTGTCCCGCGGCTCGGCCCGGGCGCTCGGCATGGGCGGCACCACCCACGTCTCGCTTCACGTGGTGAGCTGATCGCATCCCGGCCGGCGTTGCCCGCGGCGTCGGCCGGCCCCATCTGCGGTCCTCGCATCGGAGACGCAGCGCGACCGCCATGGCAAAGCCCCTCATCGTCGACATCCCGCACGACCTCGGCCGCGACGAGGCCCGGCGCCGCATCGCGACCGGCGTCGACCAGGGCAGGGCGCTGCTCGCCAAGAGCGGCATCACCATCAACACCCTCGCCTGGACCGGCGACCGGCTCGACTTCGCGATCTCGGCGATGACGCAGGGCATGAACGGCCAGATCGACGTCGGGCCTGAGAGCGTGCGCGTCGAGGTCCACCTCCCGCTGCTGCTCGCGCTGTTTGCCGAGAAGGTGAAGAAGATGGTCGGCAAGGAGGGCAACCTCCTCCTGACGAAGAAGTAGGCTCGGAACGGGCCGCATCGCCCGTCCGTTGCCGGCCTGCGCGCGCGTGGACGCGCGGCACGAGAGGAGCCCTGCCCATGGCCAATCCCGGCGAGATCCCCGAGGTGCCGATCCAGCCGACGCCCGACACGCCCTACGACCCGCCGAGCGTCCCGAGCCCGGTCCCCGGCCCCGAGATCCCCGGCGAGAGCCCGAGCGAGGCCCCCGGGATCATGCCCGTCGAGGTCCCGGTGACGACGCCCGGCATGCCCACGCCCACCGGCCCCGCCAACCCGACCGCCTGAGGTCTCCGGGACCGTGCGGCCGCGGTTTGTGAAGCCGCGGCCGCGCTGCCATAAGCCCGGCCATGGCCGCCCCACCCCTCCTCACGCTCCAGGACGTCGCGCTCACCTTCGGCGGCACGCCGCTGATCGAGGGCGCCGCGTTCGCGATCGGCCCAGGCGAGCGCGCCTGCCTCGTCGGCCGCAACGGCTCGGGCAAGTCGACCCTGATGAAGATCGCCGCCGGGCTGGTCGAGCCCGACCGCGGCGTCCGCTTCGTCCAGCCCGGCACGACGATCCGCTACCTCGCGCAGGAGCCGGACTTTTCCGGATTTTCGACCACCCTCGACTTCGTCGAATCGGGCCTCGGCGATGGCGACGCCCACCACCGCGCCCGCTACCTGCTGGAAAGCCTCGGGCTCACCGGCGCGGAGGACCCCGCGCGGCTCTCCGGCGGCGAGGGGCGCCGCGCCGCGCTCGCCCAGGCGCTCGCCCCCGAGCCCGACGTGCTGCTGCTCGACGAGCCGACGAACCACCTCGACCTTCCGGCGATCGAGTGGCTGGAGGCGGAGCTGAAGGGGACGCGGGCCGCGATGGTGCTGATCAGCCACGACCGGCGCTTCCTCTCGGCCCTGTCGCGGGCCACGATCTGGCTCGACCGCGGCGTCACCCGCCGGATCGAGCAGGGTTTTTCGCAATTTGAGGCGTGGCGCGACGCGTTCTTCGAGGAGGAGGAGCGCGACCGGCACAAGCTGGAGCGCAGGATCGCCGACGAGGAGCACTGGCTGCGCTACGGCGTCACCGCCCGGCGCAAGCGCAACGTCCGGCGGCTCGGCAACCTGCATGCGCTCCGCAAGGAGCGCCGCGACGACCGCCGGCCCGTCGGTACGGTCTCCATGCAGGCGGGCGATGCCGAGGCCTCCGGCGCCCTGGTCATGGAGGCCAAGGGCGCCTCGAAATCCTACGGCGACCGCCGCATCGTCGCGGACCTGTCGCTGCGCGTGATGCGCGGCGACCGGCTCGGCATCGTCGGCGCGAACGGCGCCGGCAAGACGACGCTCATCAACCTGCTGACCGGCAAGCTCGCCCCCGACGACGGCAGCGTCCGCCAGGGCACCAACCTCAAGATGATGCTGCTGGACCAAGCCCGCGCCGTGCTGGAGCCGGGAATGACCGTCACCGAGGTGCTGACCGGCGGCAGCGGCGATTCGGTGATCGTCAACGGTCAGAGCCGGCACGTCATCGGCTACCTCAAGGACTTCCTGTTCGCCCCCGAGCAGGCCCGGACGCCCGTCAGTGTGCTCTCGGGCGGCGAGCGCAACCGGCTGCTGATCGCCCGCGCCTTGGCCCAGCCCGCCAACCTCCTGGTGCTGGACGAGCCGACCAACGACCTCGACCTCGAAACGCTGGACCTGCTCCAGGAGATGCTCGGCGACTACAGTGGCACCCTGATCCTGGTGAGCCACGACCGCGACTTCCTCGACCGCGTGGTCGGCAGCGTGCTCGTCAGCGAGGGGGAGGGGCGCTGGGTCGAGTACGCCGGCGGCTACACCGACATGGTGACCCAGCGCGGCGCGGGCGTTCAGGCCCGCGCCGGTGCGGCCAAGGCCAAGGCCGAGCCCCGCGCGAGGGCTGCGGCGGCGGCGATGCCGGCCGGTCCGCTGAAGTTGAGCTTCAAGGACCAGCACGAGTTGAAGACGCTGCCGGCGCGCATGGAGAAGCTGCAAGGGGCGATCGGCCAGCTCCGCGCCGTGCTCGCCGATCCCGGCCTCTACGCCCGCGACGCGGCGCGCTTCGACAAGGCGTCCGCGATGCTGGCGGGAGCCGAGGCCGAGCTGTCGGCGGCCGAGGAGCGCTGGCTCGAACTGGAGATGCTGCGCGAGGGCTGAGGCCGCCCGGCGGCGCGCCGGCCTTCATGATGCCGCGATGGTGCGATGGACTCTGCGCGCCTCCTCGGATCATCCGCCGTGCCGCCTCGCCCGTCCCACGCCCTGCACCGCGCCGGCTGGCTCCTCGGCCTGCCCGTGCTCGGGCTGATCTGGGCCGGGACGACGCTCTACGCCGCGCCGGAGATCGCGGCGCGGCTCGCGGCGGCGGGCGAGGGCGTGGCGCGGGCGACCGAGGGCGGCGCGCCGGAACCGTGGCTGCGGGTCGCGGTCCGGGGCCGCGACCTCGTCGCCGCCGGCGAGGCGCCGGGGCCGGAGGCGCGGACGGCCGCGCTGGCGCAGCTCGCGGCCCTCGACGGCCCGCGCCGGATCGTGCCGGAGATCGGCCTCGTCGAGACCGCCGCGCCGTTCGCCTGGAGCGCGACGCGGGCCGGGCCGGAGCGGATCGCGCTCGCGGGCAGCCGGCCGGCGGAGATCGGGCGGGCGGCGCTGCGCACCCGGCTCGCGGCGGAACTCCCCGGCACGACCGCCCTCGACGACGCCGCGCGGGCGGCCCGCGGCGCGCCGCCGGATTTTTCCACGGCCGCGGCCTACGCGGTCGCCCGCCTGCGGGGCCTGCTGCCGGGTGCCGTGGCGGCGCTCTCCGACACGGTGCTGTCGTTCTCCGGCGAGGCGGCGGACTTGGCGGCCTACGACGCCCTGCGCGCGGCGCTCGCCGACCCGCCGCAGGGCTACGGACTCGGCCGCGTCGACATCCTCCCGGCCCAGGTCGCCGACTTCCGCATGGCGATGACCCGCGAGCCCGGCGGCGGCCTCGTCCTGTCGGGCCACGTCGTGTCGGAGGAGGCCCGCGCCGCCCTCGGCCGGCGCGTGGCGGAGATCGCGGACGGGGCCGCGGTGGACGACCGGATGCGCACCGCGCGGGGCTTGGCGGCGGCGATCGATCCGGAGGCGCTCGGCGCCTTCATGGCCGGCATCGTCGGGCTGATGCAGACGGGGGGCGTGCGCTTCGACGGACGCGAGGTCTCGGCCGCGGGCGATGCCGTCGATGCGCAGGCGGTGGACGAGATCGCGGCGCTGCTGCGCGCGCACCGGCCCGCGGGCGTGGAGGCCGGTGCGGTGAGCCTCGCCACGCGCCCGCTCGCGCCCTACCGCGTCGCGATCCGGCGCGAGGGCGACGCGGTCAGCCTGTCCGGCCACCTGCCGGATGCAGAGGCGCGGGCGCGGCTCGACGCGCTGGTGCGGCCGCGCTTCTACCGCGAGCGCATCCTCGACCGGACGCGCATCGCCGACGGGGCCCCGCCCGACCTGTTCGCGGCGCTCGGCGTCGCGGTGCCGGCGCTGGCGACGCTCGCCGGCGGCGAGATCGCGGTGGCCGACCGCAGCCTCAGCCTCACGGGCGAGGGCCTGTACCGCGAGGCCGCCGCGCGGCTCGCCGAGACCCTGCCGCGGGCGCTCCCGGGCGGGTGGACGGTCCGCGTCGCGGTCCGGCCGAGGAACCCGGTCGAGCGGCGCGACCCGGCGACCTGCCGCGCGGACGCGGCGGCGCTGCTGGCCGGCACCAGCCTGCGCTTTCCCCCGGGCAGCGGCGCGCTCGCGCCGATCTTCTTCCCCGTGCTCGATCGGGTGGCGGGGCTCGCGAAGCTGTGCCCGTCCCTGCGGCTCGCGGTGACGGGCCAGACCGATCCGGAGCCCGCACCGAAGCCGGCTGCGGGGCCGGCGATGGTGGCCGACGCCGCCGGCGCACAGGGTGCGGCCGCACCGAGGCCGCCGGCGAAGGCCGCCGACACGCCGCGGCCGGCGGACAAGAAGGCGCTCGACACGGCCGCGCCGGCGCAAAAACCCCAGGCAAAGGCGGTGCCCGAGACCCCCGAGGATCTCGCCCGCCAGCGGGCGCTCGCGGTGGTCGAGTAC
Organism: uncultured Methylobacterium sp.; assembly: GCF_964242245.1. Taxonomy (NCBI): domain Bacteria; kingdom Pseudomonadati; phylum Pseudomonadota; class Alphaproteobacteria; order Hyphomicrobiales; family Methylobacteriaceae; genus Methylobacterium; species uncultured Methylobacterium sp. The sequence continues at coordinate 6,601 of NZ_CAXTBY010000150.1, forward strand.
CTGCTCCAGGCCGGCGCGGGGCTCGATCAGGTGCGGGTTGCCGAGGCGCCGCCGGCCCGGGCGGGCGTCGCGCTCACCGTGCTTCCGTAGGGCGAGGGCCAAGGCCGTGATCCTGCTGCTGTCCGGCCTCTGGCCGGGACTCCTCGCCGCGCTCGCCCTCGGCCTCGGCCTCGGCCGGGTCGTGGCGGCGCCGCGCGGGGTCGCGATCGGGCTCGGCCTCGCGGCGCCGGCGCTCGCCGCCTTGGCCGCGAGCGGGGTCGTGCCCGGCGCGCCGGGGTTCTGGCTGGAGAGCGCGGCGCTGATGCTGGCGCCCTACGTCGTGGGCTGCGGGCTCGGCGCCCTCGGACGCGCCCGCGCGACGCCGCGCGCGGAGGCCGCGAAAGCCTGACGACGGAACCGAGCCGACCCGTCGCCGCGTTTCGTCTCCCGACAGGGCCACGAGCCCGAGAGACGCACGGACCGATCCATGCCGCGCAAGCGCCCCCTCCATCCCCGCGCCGGCCTCGCCGCCACGGCCCTCCTGCTCGCGGGCCTCGCCGGGGCCGCCGGCCTCGCGCGGGTCGATCCCCACCTCGTCGCGCTGGCGAGCGCGTCGGCGCAGGGCGACAAAACGCCGGCGCGCTGAAGCCCGATGCGTGCGGTTTCCGGTTGATCGGTGCGCGCGCTCCCTCTCCCCTCTGCGGGCTTGCGGGTACACACATTTCGGGACCGGTGCTGCGTGGATCGGGCGAAGCGCCGGGCGGCCCCCTCTCCCCACACATCTCGGGCTTGCCCGAGATGGGCAATGCGGATGTCCAAGTCGGGCAGGCCCGACTTGGATGGGAGAGGGCTGGGGTGAGGGGCGTGACCTATCCGGATCGTTCTCATCCCTCACCCTGTCCCTCTCCCGAACGGGAGAGGGGACCCGCGCTCTTCCCGGATCGCGTGGAGCGGTGTGTGCATCCGCAAGCCCGCAGAGGGGGAGGGAA
>NZ_CAXTBY010000151.1:0-7003 GCF_964242245.1 uncultured Methylobacterium sp.
ACTGCCGCCGACAAGCGAATCGCTTCGAGGCGAGCCATTGCAAGGTTGGCTAAGACCGTCCCCTCATCGTCCGGGACGTCGATTCCGTCGTGGATGTTGAAGTGATAGCGAGGCACGACGTTCTCCGCACTGAGCAGGGGGGAGCGAGCACGCTCTCAGCCGCCAGCGCCCGAGAGTGTCGGCCGGCGATGAAGGGAAAGGCGTCGGCAGGCTGAACCGTTCCCGAGCGCCCGCCGCACCAGCGAAAACGGCGCGCCAGGGCAAGGGCGCGCGCTCGCCGATCAACGCCAAACTGACGGTCCTCAGGCTCGTGATGGCAGCTTCGAAGACGTGGCGACGCCTGAAGGCTAGAAACAGTTGCCCAAGGTCGCCGCCGGTGCCACCGTCCGCGACGGGACCGAGGTCATCGCGCGCCGAGAGCCGTGCCCGATCCCGTTGGATCGGGCACGGCTCTCAGTCTTTGTTGTATCGCGCTCTCTGACGACGAACCGGCGTCCACTTCGTCGCAGAGCGCTCCAGATCACCGCGCCGCCTGACCGCCTCCGTCACCCAAAACCTCGCATAGCTCCGTCCGCTTCGTCGGAGAGCGCTCCAGCGCCCGCGAAATGGTTTGAGGAACGGATGCGGAACCTTTAGATTTCGCCGGATGCCGAACCTGGGACCTTCGACCTCCTCCGCGCGGGTGACGCCCATCCTCGCCCCCCGCGTCCTCACCATCACCCGCGGCGCGCGGTTCCTGCCGACGCTGGCCGAGGCCCTGATCGACGGGCGCCTCGTGGGCGACCTCGGCCGCGATCCGCTGGCGCTCGCCGCGGTGACGATCTACCTGCCGACCCGCCGCGCCGCGCGCGCGCTCGCAGCGCTCCTGGCCAGCCGCCTCGGCGCCGCCGCCCTGCTGCCGCGGATGATCCCGCTGGGCGAGGCCGACGAGGCCGAACTCGACCTCGCCGCCGAGCCGCTGCTGGAGAACGGGCCCGACACCCTCGCGCCGCCGATGCCGCCCCTGGAGCGGCGCCTGATCCTCGCCCGCCTCGTCCAGTCCTGGGCGGAGGCGGTGGACCGCACCCTGCTGCCGATCGAGGCCGAGGTGCCGTTCCTGGTGCCGTCCTCCCCCGCCGACGCGGTGGCGCTCGCTGCCGACCTGGAGCACCTGATGGATGCGCTCACCGTCGAGGGGCTGCCCTGGTCTGAGATCGCGGGCGCCGTCGAGGCCGAGTATTCCCGCTACTTCGGCCTCACCCTCGATTTCGTGCGGATCGCGGCCGAGAACTGGCCCCGCATTCTGGCCGAGCGCGGCATGAGCGATCCGGTCTCCCGCGCCCGCAACCTCGTGCTGGCCGAGGGCCGGCGCCTCGTCCGCGAGCGGCCCGACGACCCGATCGTGGTCGCGGGCTCGACCGGCTCGGTGCCGGCCACCGCCCGGCTCATCGCCGCGGTGGCCGGGCTGCCGCGCGGCGCCGTGGTGCTGCCGGGCCTCGACCTCGACCTCGACGCGGCGGGCTGGGACGCGATTGAGACCGGCGAAGGTCTCGACCGGGAGATCGCGCACGGCCACCCGCAGGCGGTGCTGCACCGGCTGCTCGGCCCCGGCTGCCTCGGGCTGTCCCGCGGGGCCGTCCCCGATCTCGGGCGGCCCGACCCGGACGCCGCCGCCCGCGCCGGCCTGCTGTCGCAGGCGCTGCGCCCGGCCGAGACCACCGAGGCGTGGGCGCGCCTCGACCCGGCGGCCCGCGCGACGCTCTGCGCCCGGGCTTTCGCCGGGCTCAGCGTCGTCGAGGCCGCCGACGAGCGCGAGGAGGCGCTCATCGCCGCGGTTGCGCTGCGCGAGACGCTGGAGACGCCCGCGGCGGAGGCGGTGCTGATCACCCCCGACCGGGCGCTCGCGGCCCGGGTGGCGGCCGAGCTCGGCCGCTGGGGGATCGTGGCCGAGGACGGCGCGGGCTCAAGCCTCGGCCGCAGCCCGGCCGGCCGGCTGGCGCGGCTGGCCGCCGAACTCGCCGCCGACCTCCACCGCAGTCAGGCCGAGGCGATCCCGGCGCGAATTATCGCGCTCTTAGCCCATCCGCTGGTGCGCCTCGGGCTGCCCCGCGTCGACGTGGTGCGCGGCGCCGCCGCCCTGGAGATCGGAACCTTCCGCGGGCCGGCTCCGACGCCGGGCTTCGCGGGGCTGCGCGCGGCGCTCGCCGACCAGCGCACGGCAGACCCGCGGCACCAGCCCCGCGCCAAGCGCCGTCTCGCCGAGACCGACTGGGAGTTGGCCGCCGCCCTCCTCGATCGCCTGGAACTGGCCTTCGCACCGCTCCTGGACTTCGCCGGGCAGGCTCGGGCGGACGCGCCCGCCTGCAACCTCGTCGAGGCGGCCACCCACCATCGCGGCGCCTGCGACGTGCTGATGCAGGCCGACGACGAGGCCGCGGAGGCCGTCCCCGACGCCTCGCTCGCCTGCCTCGACGCCCTGTTCGACGACCTCGAGATGGCCGAGCCCAGCCTGCTGCCCGGTGCCTTCGCCGACTACCCGGCCTTCTTCACGACGCTCGCCGCCGAGCGCGTCGTGCCCTGCGCCGGCGCGCCGCCGCACCCGCGCCTGCGCATCCTCGGGCTGCTCGAAGCCCGGCTGACGGACGCCGATCGCGTCGTGCTCACCGGCCTCGACGAGGGCGTGTGGCCGGGCAAGGCCATCACCGACGCCTTCCTCAACCGTCCGATGCGCGAGCGGATCGGCCTCAACCCGCCCGAGCGCCGCCTCGGCCAAGCGGCCCACGACTTCGTCCAGGCGCTCGGCTGCCGCGACGCGGTGATCACCCGCGCGGCCAAGCGCGAGGGCGCGCCCACCGTGCCCTCGCGCTTCCTCCAGCGCATCCGCGCGTTCGCCGGCGAGCCGTCCTGGGCGACGGCACTCGATGCCGGAAGGCGGTTTGCCGGCTACGCACGGGCGCTCGACACCGCGCCGGCGCAAGGCCGCCTGACCCAGCCGAAGCCGCGGCCCGACCCGGCGCTGTTTCCGCGCTCCCTGAGCGTCACCGAGATCGAGACCCTGGTCCGCGACCCCTACGTGATCTTCGCCCGCCACGTGCTCGGCCTCGACCCGCTGGAGCCGGTGGCGGTGCGGCCCGGCGCGGGCGAGCGCGGCTCGATGGTCCATGGCGTGTTCGCCCGCTTCGCCGCCGATCATCCCGAAGGCCCGGTCGATGGCGTACGGGCACAGCAGCGGCTCCTCGCCCACGCCCTCGACGCCTTCGGCCCGATCCAGGACACCTATCCCGAACTCTACGCCGAGTGGTGGCCGCGCTACGAGCGGATGGCCGCGCTCTACCTCCCCTGGGAGATCGAGCGCCGCCCGGGCCTCACGCGCATCCACCCCGAGGTGTCCGGGCGCTGGGCGATCCCGATGGGCCGCGAGAGCTTCACCCTGCGGGCGCGCGCCGACCGGATCGAGCGGCGGGGCGCTGGCGCCTGCATCGTCGACTTCAAGACCGGCGCGCCGCCCTCGGCCCGGGAGGTCTTCGCCGGCTTCTCGCCGCAACTGACCCTGGAGGCGGCGATGCTCATGGCCGGCGCCTTCGACGGCGTCCCGGGCAGCGCCGAGACGCCTGACCTCCTCTACGTCTACGCCTCGGGCGGCCGGAAACCCTTCGTGCCCCTGCCGGTCAAGCCGCCCCGAGGTGACGCTCGCACCGTCGAGGCGATCATCGCCGACCACGCGGCGCGCCTGAAGGGGCTCGTCGCCCGCTTCATGACGGGGCAGGCGGCCTACACCTCGCGGCCCTACCCGAAGTACGCCAAGTCCTACGGCGACTACGACCACCTCGCCCGCGTGCGCGAATGGTCGCTCGCCGGGGAGGGGGAAGCGTGACGCCGGATGGAGCGCGGACCGCCTCCGCCGCCGGACGCGCGGCGCCCGCGGGAGCCCACGGCGAGCCCGCGATCCGGCACGGCGTCGAGGCGGCGCGCACCAAGCTCCAGGACCCCGACGCGATCATGATGCCACACCGGGCCGTCCCGCGGTCGCGGGAACGCGGAAGCCGCCCATGACCGAAGCCTTCGTCGTCGACGCGCTGACGCAGGACGCGCAGCGCCGGGCCGCGGACCCGCGCGCCTCGGCCTGGGTCTCGGCCAATGCGGGCGCCGGCAAGACCAAGGTGCTCACCGACCGGGTGGTGCGCCTGCTGCTGGACGGCGCGGCGCCGGGGCGCATCCTCTGCCTCACCTTCACCAAGGCGGCAGCGGCCAACATGTCGATCCGGATCTTCCGGACGCTGGGGCGCTGGGTGACGCTGGACGACGCGGCGCTCTCGGCCGAACTCGCGGGCCTCACGGGTGCCGCCCCGTCGCGCGGCCGGCTCGACGCGGCCCGGCGCCTGTTCGCCCGCGCGGTGGAGACCCCGGGCGGCCTGAAGATCGAGACGCTGCACGCGCTCTGCGAGCGGCTGCTGCACATGTTCCCGTTCGAGGCCAACGTGCCCGCCCGCTTCGTCGTCCTCGACGAGAACCAGGCGCGCGACGCCTTCGCGATCGAGACCGACAACGTGCTCGCCGACGCGGTCGGCGGCGACGCGACCCTGAGCGAGGCGCTGGCCGTCGTCGCCCCGGAGGCGACGGGCGACGCCCTGCGCCGGGCGATCCGGCAGGCGATCGCCGCCCGCGCGGTGCTCGCCGACCGCGGCGGGCTGGCGCCGCAGTTCCGCAGGCTCGGCGGCGCCCTCGGGCTCGGCGAGGGCGAGACGCACGAGACCCTCGTCCGCGCGATCCTGGAGGACGGCCTCGCGGACCGGCGGGCGCTGGCCGAGCACCTGCGAACGGGCAAGGCGACGGACGAGGGCCTCGCCGACGGCCTGCGCGCCGCCGCCGCGGCGCGGGACGTCGCCGAGGCGCTGGAGCATTACCGCGGCGTGTTCTTCACGGCCAAGGACGAGCCCAAATCCGCCAAGAGCCTCGGCACCAAGGCGGTGCCCGAGGACGTGCGCGCCGCGCTGGTCGCCGAGCGCGACCGCCTGGAGCCGCTGTTCGACCGCCTGCGCGGGGCGCAGGCGCTGGCGCGAACGCGGGCGCTGTTCACCCTGGCCAGCGAGATCCACCGCCGCGTCGAGACGCAGAAGGCGCGGCTCGGCGCCCTCGACTTCGACGACCTGATCCACAAGACCCTCGACCTGCTGTCCCGGGTCGGCGCCTCCTGGGTGCTGTACAAGCTCGACCGCGGCGTCGACCACGTGCTGATCGACGAGGCGCAGGACACCAACCCGCAGCAATGGGCGATCCTCGACCGGATCACCGCCGAGTTCGCCGCCGGTGCCGGCGCCCGCACGGGGCTGCGCACGCGCTTCGTCGTCGGCGACCCCAAGCAGTCGATCTACAGCTTCCAGGGGGCCGAGCCGCGCGAATTTGCCGAGATGCGCGGGCGCTGGAAGCGCGCGGCGGAGGCCGCCGATCTCGCCTTCGCGGACGTCGAGCTGAAGCTCTCGTTCCGCTCGACGCTGGGCGTGCTGCGGGCGGTCGACGCCACCTTCGGCATCGCGGAGCACTACCGGGGCCTCTCCTTCGGCGACGCGGCGACCGGCACCGTCCACACCACGGCACGCGCCGGCGCGCCGGGCACCGTCGAGCTGTGGCCGATCGCCGAGCCCGCCGAGGAACCCGAGCCCGACGCCTGGACCGCGCCCGTCGACGCGCTCGAAGCGAACGCCCCCGCGATCGTCACCGCGCGCCGGATCGCCAGGGCCGTGCGCACCTGGGTGACGACGGGCGATTCGTCCGGGCGGGTGTGGCGGCCGGGCGAGGTGCTGGTGCTGGTGCGCAAGCGTGGGCCCGCCTTCGAGGAGGTGATCCGCGCCCTGAAGGGTGCCGGCGTGCCGGTGGCGGGCCAGGACCGGCTCGATGTCGCCGCTCACATCGCGGTGGCCGACCTCGTCTCGGTCGGACGCGCCGGGCTCCTGCCCGCCGACGACCTGACGCTCGCCTGCGCCCTGAAGACGCCGCTGGTCGGGCTCACCGACGACGACCTCGTCCGCATCGCCGCCCGCCGCGACCGCTCGGAGACCCTGGAGGACGCGCTTGCGCGCCACGCGGCGGCCGGCGATCCGGCGGCGATCCGCGGCCGCGATGCCCTCGCGCACTGGATCGCGCTCGCGGGGGCGCAGGGCCCGTTCGGCTTCTACGCGGCGCTGCTCGGGCCGGGCGAGGGGCGGGCTCGCCTCGTCGCGCGGCTCGGCGGCGAGGCGGGCGACGCCATCGACGTGTTCCTGCTGGCCGCCGCGCAGGTCGAGCAGGGCCCCGACGCGCCCTCGCTCGGCGGGTTCCTCGCCCGCTACGCCGGGGCCGGACGCGGGGAAGGCGGCCACACGGTCAAGCGCGACCTGGAATCGGGGCGCGACGAGGTGCGGGTGATGACCGTGCACGGTGCCAAGGGCCTGGAGGCGCCGGTCGTCGTGGTGATCGACGGCTGCGAGCCGCTCGGACGCACCGATCCGCCTCTGCTCGCCATGTCGGAGGCCGAGACCCTGCCGCCGGTCTGGTCGAGCGCGAAGGCCTACGATTGCGCCGCGATCGGGCAGGCGCGCGAAAACCTCCGGGCGCGGGGCCGCGAGGAGCACAACCGCCTGCTCTACGTCGCGATGACGCGGGCGGCCGACCGCCTCGTCGTCGCCCCCTACCGCGGGCACGAGCGCGAGACCGCCGCCGCGTGGTGCGAGATGATCCGCGCAGGCATGATCCGCGACTGCGGAGCGGGCGAGGCCGTCGAGACGTCCTACGGGCCGGCGCTCCTATGGCGCGACGGCGCGGGACCGGAGATTGGGACGGCCGCACCCTCCGCCCTTCCCGAAGCCGGCGCGATCCCGGCCTGGCTGCGGCGCCCGGTGCCGGCCGAGGCCGAGGCGGCCCCGCCGCTGAGCCCGTCGGGCGCGATGCGCGCGGCCGACGGCGAGCGGCGGATGCCGCCGCGGCAGGCGGACGCCGAGGCGCGGCGGCGCGGCAAGCTGATCCACGCCCTGCTGGAGCACCTGCCGCG
>NZ_CAXTBY010000152.1:0-6998 GCF_964242245.1 uncultured Methylobacterium sp.
ACGGGCGGCTCGGCGGAGAACCTCGACCTGTTGCGCGCGGGAAAGGTGGATCTCGCCCTCGTCCAGGGCGAGTTCGCCTACGCGGCGCTCGCGCCGCAGGACGGCGCGCCCGGCCTCACCGTCGTCGCGCCGATGTACGCGACCCCCGGCCTGTTCGTGGTGCCGTCCGCGAGCCCGGTGACGGCGGTCGCGGACCTGCGCGGACGGCCGGTCGCCCTCGGCACGCGGAATTCCGGCCTCACTGTGATGGGCCGCGCGGTGCTGGCCGCCTCCGGCATCGACCCCGAGCGCGAGATCGCCCCGATCCTGCTGGAGCATGCCGGCGACGGGCCCGCGATGGTGGCCGACGGGCGCGCGGCGGCCCTCTGGGGCGGCGGCCTCGGCTGGCCGGGTTTTTCTGCCGTCGCCGACGCGCCGGGCGGCGCGCGCTTCATCGGTCCGTCACCCGAGGCGATCGAGAGGGTGCTCACCGGGCGCGCGTCGCTCCGGCGGATGACGGTGCCGGCCGGCAGCTTTCGCGGGCAGGACGTGGCCATCGAGACCGTCGGCTCATGGAGCCTCGTCCTGGCCCGACCCGGCCTCGACCCGGAGGCCGCCCACCGGCTGATCGCGGCGATCGACCGGGCCGGCGGGGGCCTCGCGCGGCGCCTGCCGCAGGGCCGCGACAGCGATCCGCGGAACCTCGCCGCCGCCGTCCTGCCCGCGATGCTGAATCCCGGCACGGCGCGCTACCTCGCGGAGATCGGCGCGCCCGCGCGCTGAGCCGACCCTACGGCAAGCCCTTCGTCGGCGGCGTCGGAGGCGCTTCCTTCAGGAGCGTCACCGTCACCCGGCGGTTGGGGGCGATGTAGGGGTTGTCGGGAAACATCGGCTCGGTGTCGGCCTTGCCCGTCACCGAGGCGAAGCGGTCGTCGGGGACGCCCGCGCCGGCCAGGATCTCGCGCACGCTGATCGCGCGGCTGGCCGAGAGCTCCCAGGGCGGCGCGGGCGGGCGGTGCCCCGGCCGGTCGGTGGCGGTGAAGCCGGTGATCGCGATGCGGTTCGGCATCTGCCGCAGGGCCGGCGCGAGCTTCTCGAGGAGGCGGCGCGTCCGCTCGGTCGGGCGGCTGGAGCCCTCCGGGAACATCGCGCGCCCGTCCTGGTCGACGATCGAGAGGTCGAGGCCGCGCTCCGTCTTGCCGATCATCACGTTCTTGGAGAGCTCGGCGATCTCGGGCAGGTCCTGGAGCGCCTGGCGCAGGGATGCCGCCGCCAGCCCGAAATTCTCCGGCTCGCCCTTGTCGGTTAGGCCGTACTCGCTGGTCTGGTTGTTCTTGGGCGGCGTCGTGCGGTCGGTGGCGGTCTCCGGCGGGATGTCGCGCAGGTACTTCACGTGGTCGGCCGCCGGCAGCCCCTCCGCCTCGATGATGCCGGCAAACCGCGACTCCTTGTTGACGCCGAAGGCGTCGCGCATCGAGCCCGCCACCGCCTGCATCTTCTTCTGATCCTGCGTCGAGTACGCCGCGATCATCACGAAGAAGCTCATCAGCAGCGCCATCAGGTCGGCGAATGTGACGAACCAGCCGTGGCCGCCGTGCGCGCCGCCGCGCTTCTTCTTAGCCACGGGACGCGGCCCCTGTTCGACCTCGACGAGCAGGGCCTCCCGACCTGAGCGCGGGTCCCCTCTCCCGTGCGGGAGAGGGACAGGGTGAGGGACGCGACCTGTTCGGAGAGACCTGATCCCTCACCCCAATCCTCTCCCGCACGGGAGAGGGGGTCCGTCGCGCCGACCGCGTCCCCTCGGTGACGCGGTCTCTCAGCCCGAACGGATGAGGGCAGGGCCGCGCCGACGGCCGACGGCCGCCGGCGCGCGCGCAGAACTCCCGGAAATCCTGGCGCCGCCACGCGTGCGGAGGAAAATCCCTCACGCCGCCGCCTCGGCCATGTCCTCGCGGGTGTTGTGCGGCAGGTAGGCGATCAGCATCTCGCGCACGAGCGACGAGCTCTTCTGGTCGCGGATCAGCAGGATGCCGTCGATGATCAGCGAGCGCGAAACGTCCTCCTCCTCGAGCTTGAGGTGGAGCTTGTCGGCGATCGGCAGGGTGATCATGTTGGCGATCAGCGCCCCGTAGAGGGTGGCGAGCAGCGCGGTCGCCATGGCGGGCCCGAGCTTCGACGGGTCGGACATGTGGGCGAACATCGTCACCATGCCGAGGATGGTGCCGATCATCCCCCAGGCCGGCGCGCAGTCGCCGAAGGCCCGGTAGATCTTCGAGCCCTCGTCGAGGTGCATGAGGAAGTTGTCGCGGTCGCGTTCCATCGTGTCGCGGATGAAGTCGCGGTCGTAGCCGTCGGCGATGTAGCGCGCCCCTTGCGCCAGGAATGGGTCGGAGATCTCCAGGTTCTCCAGCGCCATCGGCCCGGACTTGCGCACGATGTCGGCGATCTTGGTGATCTCCTCGATCAGCTCGCGGGGCTTGATCGCGCGCATGGTGAAGGCGAAGCGCAGGCCCATCGGCAGGCCGTGCAGGATCGTCGAGAACGGGAAGCGCATCATCGTCGCCATGGTGGCGCCGCCGAAGATCACGATGAGCGCGTGCTTGTCGTAGTAGGCGCCGAAATCGCCGCCATCGATCATGATCAGCGTGAAGACGACGCCGAAGCCGCCGAGCAGCCCCACACCGGTTGCGAGATCCATGACCGTGACGCCTGACGCGAGAATTCGGCCGCGTGCGCGGATCGTGCGCTTGTGGACCGCTCAGGCTCAGGGTTAGGAAATCTTGCTGAACGAACCGTAAAGGCGGCCCCACGCCGCGGCGCCCGTCAGGCGCCGTTCAGCCAGCCCCTGGCATAAGCCGTGTCGCGCCAGGAGATTGGAAATCCCGCAAACCGGGATTCGCGTCTGACCGGCCTCTCGCCCGGACGGTCCTCGGACCCGCCGGGCGCGAACGAAGAACAAGCCCGTGCCGCGTCCGCGGACCGGGCAAGGGGGTAGCGGCGCGAGGTCCGGTCAACACGGGCGGCGCCGGGGTCGGTTCGGAGCTGACATGTCGCTGGTTCGTCTGTACGTGCGCGTCCTGGGTCTCCTGGGCAACGACAGGCGCTTGGCCGTGGGCCTGGGCGTCGCCAACATCGCGCTGGCGGTCGCGGCCTTCGCCGAACCCCTGATCATGGGCCGTATCATCGACGGGCTCACCCACCTCAAGCGCGGCGGCAACGGCCTGCAGACCATGCTGCCGCTGATCGCGGCTTGGGTGGGCTTCGGCTTCTTCACGATCGCGGCCGGCGTCGCCATCGCGCTCCACGCCGACCGGCTCGCCCACCGCAACCGCCTCGCGACGATGGCGAACTACTTCGAGCACGTCCTCGACCTGCCGCTCGCCTTCCACTCGGCCAACCATTCCGGCCGCGTGCTCAAGGCGATGCTGGAGGGCACGAACGGCATGTCCGCCCTCTGGCTCGGCTTCTTCCGCGACCACTTCGCGGCGCTCGTCTCACTCGGCGTGCTGCTGCCGCTGACCCTGTTCGTGAACTGGCACCTCGGCGCGATCCTGCTCGTGCTGGTGCTGGTCTTCACCGCGCTCACCACCTTCGTCATGCGCCGCACCGAGACGCTCCAGGGCCGGGTCGAGTTCTTCAATTCGGGGCTCGCTGCGCACGCCTCCGACGCGCTGGGCAACGTCGCGGTGATCCAGTCCTTCACCCGCGCCAAGGCCGAGAAGGACGCGATGCGCACCATCATCGGCGACCTGCTCGCCGCGCAGATCCCGGTGCTGTCGTGGTGGGCGCTCGCCAACGTCGCGACGCGGGCCTCGTCCACCATCACCATGACCGCGGTCTTCGTCACCGGCATCGTGCTCTATCAGTCCGGCTCCACCACGGTCGGCGAGGTCGTGGCCTTCATGAGCCTCGCCACCGCCTTGGTCTCGCGCCTCGACCACATCGTGAGCTTCGTCAACGGCCTGTTCCAGCAGGCGCCGAAGATCGCCGAGTTCTTCGCGATCTTCGACACCGTGCCGGCCGTGGGGGATCGCGCCCACGCCGTCCACGTCGCCCGCTTCGATGGCGACGTGGAGTTCGACGGGGTCGGCTTCTCCTACGACGGCCGCCGCAAGGCGCTCGACGGCGTGTCCTTCACGGCGCGCGCCGGCGAGACGGTGGCGCTCGTGGGCACCACCGGCTCCGGCAAGTCGACGACGCTCGGCCTCCTGCACCGCAGCTTCGATCCGCTGGCCGGCGCGATCCGCATCGACGGCACCGACATCCGCGACGTCGGCCTCGCCAGCTTGCGCCACAACATCGGCGTGGTGTTCCAGGAGCCGATGCTGTTTGCCCGCTCGATCCGCGAGAACCTGCAGGTCGGCCGCCCCGACGCCACCGACGCCGAGATGCTCGATGCGCTGGAGCGTGCCCAGGCCTCCGCGTTCATGGCCCGCCAGCCCGACGGGCTCGACACCGTGATCGGCGAGCGCGGCCGATCCCTGTCGGGCGGCGAGCGCCAGCGCCTCTCGATCGCCCGGGCGCTCCTCAAGAACCCGCCGATCCTGATCCTCGACGAGGCGACGAGCGCGCTCGACGCCGCCACCGAGCGCCGCCTCCAGGGCGCGCTGGAGGCCGTGATGGAGGGCCGCACCACCTTCGTCATCGCCCACCGCCTCGCGACGATCCGCAACGCCGACCGCATCCTCGTCTTCCACGAGGGCCGGATCGTCGAATCGGGCACCTTCGACACCCTGGTCGCGCAGAACGGCCGCTTCGCCGAACTGGCCCGGGCGCAGTTCATGGCGGCCGAGGCCGAGGAAGGCCCGATGGCCCTGGCGGCGTGATCGTGCCTGCGGTTCGTAAGAGTAGCCGCGAGGGCGGTTCCGTACTCACGCAGGAGAGGCTCCGGTGAGCGCTCTGCCGGTCCGGGATGCTCTGCCGACAGTGTTTCCGTGCGGGTGCGAGCGGCAGGGGTAACCAAACCGGCCCGCCCGGAGACACGACGCCGGCAGGACACGGTGCGCCGTCACCGCAGCTTGAGGGCGCCGCTTCCGGGGGGGCTCACCACGGGCGATGCGGGGCTCACCTGCCGAGCCGCGGCATGTCAGCCGGTGCAGTCCGTCGGTTTTGCCCGAGGAAGGGGTTGGCGCGCCCACGGGGAATCGAACCCCGGTCTGATCCGTGAGAGGGACCTGTCCTAACCGCTAGACGATGGGCGCAGCACGCGCCGGCACATCACGCTATCGGCCGGCGAGGGGTTCGTATAGCGACGGGTCGGCGGCGGAGCAAGCGCCGCGCGCGGCCTTTTCCGATGCAATGACGGGCGACGGGAGCGGAGTGTTGGCGGTGCGCGGCGATGGCGAGCGGCAGGCGGTGGTCGGGCCGGAGACGGCGCGTACGCGCCTCGACCGGGCGCTGGCCGCGGCCTTTCCCGACGTGTCGCGGGCCCGCCTCCAGGACCTCGTACGGGAGGGCCGCGTCCGCCGCGACGGGGCGACGGTGCGCGATCCCGCCGCGAAGGTCGGCCCGGGCGCCCGCCTCGCGCTGACGGTGCCCGAGGCGGTGGCGCCCGAGCCCCTGCCGGAGGCGCGCCGCCTCGTCATCCCTTACGAGGACGACGACCTTGTGGTGGTGGACAAGCCCGCGGGGCTCGTGGTCCATCCCGCACCGGGGCACGAGGCCGGCACCCTGGTCAACGCGCTGATCGCGCATTGCGGGGCGAGCCTGTCGGGGATCGGCGGCGTGCGCCGTCCCGGCATCGTCCACCGCCTCGACAAGGACACCAGCGGGCTGATCGTCGTCGCCAAGAACGACGCGGCCCATCAGGGCCTCACCGCGCAGTTCGCCGACCACGGCCGCAGTGGACCCCTGGAGCGGGCCTACCAGGCGCTGGCCTGGGGCGTGCCGGAGCCGCGCGTCGGCACCATCGACGCCAGTCTCGCCCGCAGCCAGCGCAACCGCGAGAAGATCGCGGTGGTCCGCGCCGGCGAGGGCCGCCGCGCGGTGACGCACTACGCCGTCGAGGCGGCCTACCCCGAGGCCTGCCTCCTGCGCTGCCGCCTGGAGACCGGCCGCACCCACCAGATCCGGGTGCACCTGAGCCACCGCGGCCATCCGCTGCTGGGAGATGCCGTCTACGGCAGCGCCTTCCGCACCAAGGCGGCGCGGCTGGCCGAGCCCGCGCAGGCCGCCCTCGCCGCGCTCGGGCGCCAAGCGCTGCACGCCGCGCTCCTCGGCTTCGCCCATCCGCGGACGGGGGACCCCCTTCGCTTCAAGAGTCCGCTGCCCGCGTCGATGGCGCGCCTCGTGAGAGCACTCGCGGCGGAGTAACCCGATGCCGCGGGGAGCGAATTGACGATCGCATCCGCGCCCCGGCAGTCGAGCCGAGACGCGATCCAGGTGCGCAACGGCACCGCGATCCGCGACCTTTCGTGTCAGCGTCGACCTTCCGAGGCCGTGACGCGTTGATGTCGCTGTTCGCGTGTTCGACCCGCTACCGGCTCGGCGCATTCCCCGTTACGGTGCGGATCGGGAAGCCGGCTCACGGAGTGCGCCCGCACGCCGCGTCCGCCCATCCGGGGGACCATCCAGGGAGATTGCCATGGCCGGCGCATTGCCCGTGCTCGCCAACGAGGGTGGGCTGTCCCGCTACCTCGACGAGATCCGCAAGTTCCCGATGCTGGAGCCGACGGAGGAGTTCACCCTCGCCAAGAACTGGCGCGACGGCGGCGACCGCGAGGCCGCCCACCGCCTCGTGACTTCGCACCTGCGGTTGGTCGCCAAGATCGCCATGGGCTATCGCGGCTACGGCCTGCCGATCGGCGAGGTGGTGTCCGAGGGCAACGTCGGCCTGATGCAGGCGGTCAAGCGCTTCGACCCCGACAAGGGTTTTCGCTTGGCCACCTACGCGATGTGGTGGATCAAGGCAGCGATCCAGGAATACATCCTGCGCTCGTGGTCGCTCGTGAAGATGGGGACCACGGCCAACCAGAAGAAGCTGTTCTTCAACCTGCGCAAGGCCAAGGGCAAGATCTCGG
>NZ_CAXTBY010000153.1:0-6957 GCF_964242245.1 uncultured Methylobacterium sp.
TGCGGGAACACCGTGTGCATCAAATCCTCCTCGGTGGTCTCGAGGTTCATGGCGACGACGTAGCCCTGGATCAGCTCGGTCACCTCGGCGCCGACCATGTGGGCGCCGAGCAACTGCCCGGTGTTGGCGTCGAACACCGTCTTGACCAGCCCGTCGGGTTCGCCGAGCGCGATCGCCTTGCCGTTGCCGGCGAACGGGAAGCGGCCGACCTTGACCGAAAACCCCTGCTCCCGCGCCTTCGCCTCGGTCAGGCCGACGCTGGCGATCTGCGGCTGGCAGTAGGTGCAGCCGGGGATCTTGGCCTTGTCCATCGGGTGGGTGGGCAGGCCCTTGATCGTCTCGATGCAGAGCACCCCCTCGTGCTCGGCCTTGTGGGCGAGCATCGGCGGGCCGGCGACATCCCCGATGGCGTAGAGGCCCGGCACGTTGGTGCGCCCGAGCCCGTCGGTGACGACGATGCCGCGCTCGATCTTCACCCCGAGCTTCTCCAGCCCGATGCCCTCGATGTTGCCGACCACGCCCACCGCCGAGATCAGCTTGTCCGCCGTGATGGTTTGCGATTTTCCGTCGGCGCCCTCGATCGTCGCGGTGACGGAGTCAGGCCCCTTCTCGACCTTCGTCACCTTGGCGCCGGTCAGGATCGTGATGCCCTGCTTCTCGAAGCGCTTGCGGGCGATGGCCGCGATCTCCGGGTCCTCGATGGGGAGGATCTGCGGCAGCAGCTCCACCACCGTCACCGCGGCGCCCATGGTCGCGTAGAACGAGGCGAACTCGATGCCGATCGCCCCCGAGCCCATCACCAGCAGGCTTTTCGGCATGGTCTCGGGCACCATCGCCTCGTAGTAGGTCCAGATCAGTCTCTTGTCCGGCTCGATGCCGGGGATCGCGCGGGGGCGCGCACCGGTCGCGACGATGATGTGTTTTGCGGAATACGTGCCGGCGGCGAGCGCCCCCTTCGGCGCGGGGGCGCGGGTGGTCTCCTTGACCGTCACCTGCCCGGCTTGGTTGCCCTTCGCGACGCTGTCGATCGCGGCCTCGCCCCAGATCACGTCGACCTTGTTCTTCTTCAGCAGGTGGCCGACGCCGCCGTTGAGCTTGGCCGAGACCCCGCGCGAGCGCTTGACGACCGCCGCGGTGTCGAACCCGACCTTGTCCGCCGACAGCCCGTAATCGGCGGCGTGCTGCATGTAGTGGTAGATCTCCGCCGTGCGCAGCAGGGCCTTGGTCGGGATGCAGCCCCAGTTCAGGCAGATGCCGCCCAGGTGCTCCCGGTCCACCACCGCCGTCTTGAACCCGAGCTGCGCCGCGCGGATCGCGGTGACGTAGCCGCCGGGGCCGGCGCCGATGATGAGAACGTCGTAGCTGTCGGCCATGCGGGTGTGGTCTCGTTTCTTGTCGCGGGCGTCGTCTTCTGCGGCGAGCGTAGACGAGGAATGGGAGGGCGCCAACGCGGCGGTTGCGCGCCTTGGTTGCGTCGTCCGGTCCGTCATCCGGTCCGTCATCCGGGGCCGCGCCCCTCCCCCCTCTGCGGGGGAGGGTGGCCCTCGGCTCACGCGAGGGTCGGGAGAGGGGAGCGACGCTTCCTGATACGGCGCTCCCCTCTCCCGACTTAGCTCGCGGGCCCCCCTCTCCCGCAGAGGGGAGAGGGGATTTCCGGCCGACGTGCGGTCCTACCCGGACGCCCGCGCGGTCCGCCACAGGCGCCAGAGCCGGCGCCAGCGCGGGGTCTCGACGGTGGTGTTGAGCGGGTCGTAGGCCGGCCGCTCCATCGCGGCCAGATACCCCTCGACGACAGCGAGCGGCAGGAAGGCGGGGCGCGCGGCGGGCACGATCGGGCCGCGGGCCTCGCCGAAGGCGGTCAGGTGCCGGCGGGCGGCGGCGCGCAGGTCCGCGCAGGCCCGGCGCAGGCCCGGGCCGCCGCGGCCGGTCACGATGTCCTCGCGGGTCACGCCGTAACTGCGAAAAATCTCGGCCGGAATGTAGATCTGGCCGGCGCGCGCGTGCCAGGGCAGCGCCCGCAGCAGGCCGGTGATGCCGTAGGCGACGCCGGCGTGTCCGGCCGCCGCCGCGCCGCCCGGCTCGGCGCCGTCGCACAGGATCAGGCTCGCGAGCCGGAACAGCGCCGAGGCGGTCTCGCCGCAGTAGCCCTCCAGGTCGTTCAGCCGGGGCATCGGGTCGTCGTAGAGGTCGAACACGCGCGCGTCGATCAGGTCGACGAAGGGCTGGCGCACGAGGCGGCGGGCGGTGATCGCGTCGAGCACCGCGGCGGCGACGGGGTTGGCCCGCACGTCGCCCCGCGCCTCGCCCTGGAGCGCGTCGCGCCACCATTGCAGGCGGATCTCGCCGGCCATCGGGTTCGAGGCCGCCTCGCGCACCCGCGCGACCGTCAGGCTGAAGGCGTAGAGGGCGAACAGGTGCGGGCGGAAGGCGGCCGGGGCGAACAGCGTCGCGAGGTAGCGGTCCGGGTCGCCCGCGCGGACCAGCTCCTCGCAGTGCCGGAACGCGAAGGCGAGGCCGGTCTCCGCCGTCGCAGCCGCGTTCACGCGACCGCGATCAGGGCGGCGGCCACCTTGCGGTTCTCCGCCACCAGGATGTTGTAGGTGCGCGCCGCCGCGCCCGTCTGCATCACGTCGAGGCCGATGCGGTTGTCCTTGAGCCATGCCCTGAGATCGGGCGGCAGCGGCCGGATGTCGAGCCCGGTGCCGACGAGCAGCAATTCGATGCCCGCGGCCTCGGCCTGCACCGGGCGCAGGGCCGTGCGGTCGATCGCGGCGGCCTCCGCGACGGCCCACGCGCGCACGCCGGAGGGCAGCGCCAGGATCGAGCCGCGGTGCGACATGTCGCCGAAGCGGAATCCGCCGTCGCCGTAGGCGTCGATCAGGTGCCGGCCGGGCAGGAAGCCGTCAAGCTCCGCCATGCTACTCCGCCGCCTGCGGCACGCGCCCGCGGGCGACCTGGGCTTTGGCGCCCGACAGCATCAGCCCGAGGTAGATCAGCGCCGGCGTCGAGACGAAGATCGCCGAGTAGGTGCAGACCACCACGCCGCACAGCATCACCACGGCGAACCCCCGGATCGCCTCGCCGCCGAACAGCACCAGCGCCAGCAGCGACAGGAAGGCCGAGACCGAGGTCATCACGGTGCGCGACATCGTGGAGTTGATCGACAGGTTGAGGAGCTCGACCGTGGGAATGGTCTTGTAGCGGCGCATCAGCTCGCGGGTGCGGTCGAACACCACCACGGTCTCGTTCAGCGAGTAGCCGACGATGGTGAGGATCGCGGCAATCGACGTCATGTTGAACTCGATCCGGGTGATGATGAACACGCCCATGGTCAGCACGATGTCGTGCAGGGTGCCGACGATGGCCCCGAGCGCCAGCTCCCGCTCGAACCGGAACCACAGGTAGAGCAGCACGGCCACGACCGAGAGCACGACGCCGAGGGTGCCCGACTGCACCAGCTCGCCCGAGACGCGGGGCCCCACCGTCTCCGTGCGTCGAAAATCGTAGTCGGCGTCGAAGGCCGCGTGCGCCCGGTTCATCACCGCGGTCTGGCCCTGCTCGCCGGGCTGGAGCGGCAGGCGCACGAGGACGGTGCCCTGGTTGCCGAGCTCCTGCACCTCGGGCTCGCCGAAGCCGAAGCCGGTCGCGGTGTGGCGGATCGCGCCGACATCGGCCGTGCCCGACTTCGCCTGGAGCTCGACCAGCGTGCCGCCCTTGAAGTCGATGCCGTAGTTCAGCCCGACCGTGAGGAACAGCAGCACGGTGGCGAGCGACAGCACCGCCGAGAGCGGGAAGCTGAGGCGCCGGAAGCGCATGAAGTCGACGTGCGACTCGTCAGGCCAGAGGCGGAGCAGGCGCATGGGTTTCGTCTCGTTGCCGGGAAGCGGTCACGTCTCCCCAAGAGCGAAGGATGTCAGAACGGCAGGGCTTTCGGCCGGAAGGCGTTGTACCACACCGCGATCATCATCCGGGTCAGGGTCACCGCCGTGATGACGGTGGTGAGGATGCCGAGGATGAACACCACCGCGAAGCCCTTCACCGGGCCGGAGCCGAGGAAGAACAGGATGAGCGCCGCGATCGCCATGGTCGAGTTCGAGTCGATGATGGTGGCGAACGCCCGGTCGAAGCCGGCCTGGAGCGCCGAGACGAGGGAGCGCCCGGCGCGGTGCTCCTCGCGCATGCGCTCGTAGATCAGCACGTTGGAATCGACCGCGGTGCCGATGGTGAGCACGATCCCGGCGATGCCCGGCAGCGTCATCGTCGCCTCCAGCACCGACATCAGCCCGAGGATCAGCCCGACGTGGACCGCGAGCGCGATGTTGGCGATGAAGCCGAAGGTGCCGTAGGTCGCGAACATGAAGGCGACGACGAGGCCGGCGGCCACCAGCGTCGCGAGCTTGCCGGCCTGGATCGAGTCGCGGCCGAGCCCAGGCCCGACGACGCGGCGCTCGACCACGGTGAACTTCGCCGGCAGCGCGCCGGCCCGCAGCAGGATCGACAGGTCGTTGGCCTGCTGCACCGAGAAGTTACCAGTGATCTGACCCGACCCGCCGGTGATGGCGGAGCGGATCACGGGGGCCGAGACCACCTCGTTGTCGAGCACGATCGCCATGCGGCGTCCGACGTTCTCCGAGGTCGCCTGCCCGAAGCGCTGGGCGCCCTTCAGGTTGAACTTGAAGCTCACCATCGGCTCGTGGCTCTGCTGGTCGAAGGCCGGCTGCGCGTCGGTGAGGTCGCCGCCGTCGGCCATGACGCGGCGCTCGATCGGCACCTTGGCGCCCTTCTCGTCGCGGGACGGCAGCAGGTCGACGTCGCCGCCCGCGTTGTCGGAGGTCATCCGGAATTCGAGCTTGGCGGTCGAGCCGAGGAGCTTCTCCAGCCGCTCCGGGTTCTGCTCGCCCGGCACCTGGATCAGGATGCGGTCGGCCCCCTGCTGCTGGATCGAGGGCTCGGTGGTGCCGGTGGAATCGAGGCGGCGGCGGATGACCTCGATGCCCTGCGTCACGGCGCGGCGCGTGCGCTCGGTGATGCCGGACTCGGTGAGCGCGAGGCGGATCAGCCCGTCCGGCTGCTCGGTGACCTCGAGGGAGCGGCCGCCCGACTGGTCGACCAGCGCGTTGGAGACCGGCTGCGACAGGTCCCGGAGCTTGGGCAGCACCTTCGCCCGCGCCGCCGCGTCCGCGACGCGCACCTGCACGCCGCGCTGGAGGAGGCCGATGCCGCCGTCGGCCCGCACCGCCTCCTGCTGCAAGACGCGGCGCACGTCGTCGCGCAAGGCCCTAGCCTGCGAGGCGACGAGCTCGTTCTGATCGACTTCGAGCAGCAGTTGCGAGCCGCCCTGGAGGTCGAGACCGAGGACGATGGCGCGCGTCGGCACGATCCAGGCCGGGAACCAGCCCGGCAGCGCAGCCATGAAGCCTTTCCGCTGCTCGGGCGCGAAGAAGCTTGGCACGGCCAAGCTCAGGCCGAGCAGGATGGCGGCCAGCGTCGCGACGATCTTGGAACGGGAAAAGCGCAACATCCGCCGACTCTGTTCCTCGCTGGGATGACGCGCCCGTGTCTCGGACCGCCGGTGTGGCGGCTCAGGCGGCCTTGACCGGACCGCCCTTGACGCGGACCTCGGAGATCATGGTGCGCACCACCTTCACCCGGACGTTGGGGGCGATCTCGACCTCGATCTCGGCCGCCTCGTCCATCACCTTGACGACGCGGCCGACGAGGCCGCCGTTGGTGACGATGGTGTCGTCGCGGCGCACGTTCTTCACCAGCGCCTGATGATCCTTGACCCGCCTCTGCTGCGGTCGCAGGATCAGGAAGTACATGATGACGAAGATGAGGACGAACGGAACCACCTGCAAGGCGATTTCGGCTCCGCCGGCAACCGAGCCGGCCCCTTGCGCGAAGGCGGGGGTGATCAAGCGCGTCTCCTCATGTGGGAAGGGCCCGGGCGCGCCTTGCTCAGGGCGTCGCCGGGCCTGTCCGAAAGCGCGCGGACTATAGCCACGGGCGACCCGAACGCAACGGCGGTGCTCCGGGCATGGTCCCCCGCTCGAATGGGCTTGCCGGGCGGCCTGTCCTGAACAGTGCGCGGCCGAGCGGATTCTCGGATTGAATCATGAATTCACTCAGGTGAATATTCTACTTTCAACAAATTTGATGTCAAAAATATATGTCGCTCCATTATAAAACGTGCTGTGTTGATAAACATCTGTCTATTGAGTCAGTGATTAAGGGCTGACATCCGGCATCATGACTGTCCATCACCTGCAACGTGCACGCGAGGCTTGGCTTCATCTCGCGTACCGGGCAAATACCGGATTGAAGCCATTCACTTACCGCGAGCTTTCCGAGCACGTCGGTTGCCATCCGCGCTCGGCGCGATGGTACCTGGGTGTGATCCAGAGGCATTGTGCCGAGCACAACCTGCCGGCGCTGCAGGCGCTTGCCGTCTACAAGGCCACCGGCCTGCCTGGTTCCGGGTACCTTGGGTCGCGACGGACCCCGGAAGCGCACGCAGCCGAGCTTGCCCGCGTCTACACCGTGATCTGGCCGACGGACGCGCCATTCTGAGGTCAGGCGGCCCGGAGCAGCAGCAGGATCGCGGCCACCGCCATCACCAGCAGGGTGACGATCATCCCGCCGCCGCGACAGGCGAACTGGCGGGGCAGTTGACGGGTGCGAACAAGCCGACCGGGTGCAGCAGGCGCGCGACGAGCAGCACCGTCAGCAGCGTCACGACCAGCCCGTGGCCGCCGCCGCCCGCAGGGCGATCACGCCCAGCGTCAGCGGCACGTACTCCGAGAAATTGCCGTGCGCGCGGATGCGCTTCTGCAACGCGTCCTGGCCGCCGTCGCCCTGGAGGACGTTGCGGGTCACGCGCCCAGCGATCACCCAGGCCGACCGCCCTGCGTAGATCAGGGCGAACAGGGCGGCAAAGAGCGCCGTCGTGGCGGGAAA
>NZ_CAXTBY010000154.1:0-6907 GCF_964242245.1 uncultured Methylobacterium sp.
CTCTTGCCGGTGCTGGCGCGGATCGAGTCCATCGCCCAGCCGACCCACGGGTCCTCGACCGGCAGGCGCGTTGCCCGGAACACCTCCGAGCGCGCCGCCCGCACCGCGACCATCGGGAAGCCGTGCGCGTCGAGGTGCGCGCGCAGGGCGCCGAGCAGGTTCTCCCAGTCCGTGCCGACGACGAAGCGCAGTTGCAGCGTCGCCTTGGCCGACGGCGGCACCGCGTTGAGCGGTCCGTCCGGATCGCCGGTCTTGAAGGCCAGCACTTCGAGCGTGTTCCAGGCGAAGACCCGCTCGGCCGGGCTCAAGCCGGGCTCGCCCCAGTCGGCGTCGATCCGCGGCGCCGTCGGGTCCTCGCCGACGCGGATGTCCCTGAGCGCCGCGCGCACGCCCTCGGGGATCGGCGGCGGGCGCAAGGCCTCGACCCGGATCGCGCCGCGGGCATCGACGAGGCTCGCGATCGCGTTGGCCAGCACCGTGCCGGGGTTGCGCAGGAGCCCGCCCCAGTTGCCGGAATGGTGGGCGCCCGCGCGCAAGTCCACGATCAGCTCGAAGGTGTAGCCGCCGCGGGAGCCGAGGAAGAGGGTCGGGCGCTCGGCGTTGAGCCGCGGCCCGTCCGAGGCGATGAGCACGTCAGCTGCCAGCATTGCGGCCTGCGCCCGGCAGAAGGCGCGGAGACCGGGTGAGCCGGCCTCCTCGCCCATCTCGATCAGCACCTTGGCGTTGAAGCCGAGTTTCCCGTCCCATGCCGCCATCACCTGAGCGAGTGCCGCGAGGTTGAGGACGTGCTGGCCCTTGTTGTCGGCGGTGCCGCGCCCGTACCAGCGGTCGCCCTCGACCACGATCCGCCACGGGTCGAGGCCCGCGCGCCACTGCTCGGGATAGCCGCGCACGGTGTCGCCGTGGCCGTAGACCAGCACCGTCGGCAGGGCGTCGCCCTCGTGCCGCGTGGCGATCAGGAAGGGGCCCTGGAGGCCGTCCGGGTTGTCGAAGATCCGCGTCGCGAAGCCGAGGCGCGCGAGGTCGGGCACGAGGCCGTCGGTGAGGTAGGCGTGCAGCACCGGAACCTGGCCGAGGGCTTGGCTCTCGGTCGGCATCGCGATCTTCTCGCGCAGGGCGGCGAGGAAGCCGCCGTCGTCGTAGTGCTGGATCGCCCGCGCGATCGCGTCGTCTCGGCTCATGGTTCGGCTCGTGTGGGCGGGGCCGCGCTCAGCGCCGGCCTTCGGGGGCGGTGATGTCGCGCACGCCGTCGCCGACGAGGTTGATCGCGAGCACCAGGATCAGCAGGGCGACGCCGGGGATGGCGATCACCCAGGGCGAGAAGACCATGTACGGCTTGCCCTCGGCGATCATCAGGCCCCACGAGGGCAGCGGCGGCTGGACGCCGAGGCCGAGGAAGGAGAGCGCCGCCTCCAGCAGGATCGCGTGCGCCATCTCCAGGGTCGCCACCACGATCAGCGCGTTCAGGATGTTGGGCAGGATCTCCTGGCATACGATGCGCAGGTCGGTGAAGCCCGCCGCGCGGGCGGCGGCGATGAAGTCGCGGTCGCGGATCTGCTGGGTCGCCGCCCGCGTCACCACCGCGAAGCGGTCCCACAGCAGCAGCCCCAGCACCAGCACCACCACCTTGAGCGAGCCGCCGACCAGCGAGGCCATGGCGAGCGCGACCAGCACCACCGGCATGGCGAGCCGGGTGGTAACGACGTAGCTCACCACCGCGTCGACCCGACCGCCGTAGTAGCCGGCGCAAAGCCCGAGCGCGGTGCCGATCAGGCCGGAGATGGCGGCGGCAGCCAACCCGATCAGCAGGGAGATCTGGCTGCCGTAGACGAGGCGGCTGAGATAGTCGCGCCCGAGCTTGTCGGTGCCGAGGGCGTGCGCCCACGTGCCCTTGGCCTGCCAGATCGGCGGGATCAGGCGGCGCGACACGTCCTGGGCGTAGGGATCGTGCGGCGCGATCAAGGGGGCTGCGAGCGCTGCGAGACCAATCACGGCCAGGATCACGGCGCCGATCATGAAGCCGCCGTGGCGCAAGGCCCGCCACAGGGCGAGCGCGGTGGGCGAGCGGGCGGGCGCGGGCGAGGCGGACACCGCGGGCGGCTCGGCTTCCGGCGGAAGCGTCGGCGCCGGGAAGGCGGCGGGCGCAGGGGTCGGCGCGGTCACGACTGGCGCAGGCGCGGATCGAGGGCGGCGTTCAGGAGGTCGGCGGCGAGCGTCAGGGCGATGTAGATCATCGCCAGCACCAGCACGATCGCCTGCACCACGGGGAAGTCGTTGCGGGCGATCGACTCCCAGGCGAGCTGGCCGAGGCCCTGAAGCGAGAACACCGCCTCGATCACGATCGAGCCGCCGAGCATGAACCCGAACTGCACGGCGGCCAGCGCGATCACCGGGATCACGGCGTTGCGGAGCGCATGCCGGATCAGGATCTTGCGCGGCGGAAGACCCTTGGCGCGCGCGGTGCGGACGTAGTCGGAGGCCAGCACCTCCAGCATGCCGTTGCGGGTGAGCCGCATCACCGCGGGCATCGCGTAGTAGCCGAGCGTCACAGCCGGCAGCACGAAGTGCTTCCAGGTCGCGTTGCCCGAGACCGGCAGCCAGCGCAGGTTGACCGAGAAGATCATGATCAGCGTCAGCCCGAACCAGAAGCTCGGCATGGCCTGTCCCAGCACCGAGACGAACAGCGCGGCGCGGTCGATCCAGGTGTCGCGACGGACCGCTGCGAGCACGCCGAGCGGGATCGCCACGAACAGCGCGACCGACAGCGCGACGACGCCGAGCAGCAGCGTGATCGGCAGGCGGGCGGCCACGAGGTCCACGACGCACTCGCGGAAGTAGTAGGAGTTGCCGAAGTCGAGGTGCAGGGCTCGTCCTGCCCAGGCGAGGAACTGCACGATCAGCGGCCGGTCGAGGCCGAACTGCCTGCGGATCTCCTCAACCTGCGCGGCGGTCGCCTCCGGGCCGCCGATCGCGCTGGCGAGGTCGCCCGAGAGGTGGAGCAGCAGGAAGCTCGCCACCGAGACGGTGACGGCGACGGCACACGCCACGAGGATGCGCCGAAGCGCGAAGCGCAGCATCCGGCTACGAGCCTTCCCGCCGGCGCGGAGCGGATTCGTATGTCTGGGGTGGTCGTCTTCTCTTCACGTCAGCCGGCCTCCACCTGACGCGACATGACTCCGCTACTTCCACTGCGCCGCGTAGAAGCGCGGCACCTCGTCCGGCTGCGCCGTGAAGGCGAGCGCGTCGGTGAAGGCGTAGTTCGTCGAGTAGGAGAACATCGGCAGCGCGTAAGCCTGCCCCGCGATGCGCGCCAGCGCCTCGGCGTACTTCGCCTTGCGGAGCGCCGGATCGGTGGAGCCGTCGCCGGCCTGGAGCAGCGCGATCGTCTCCGGGTCCCTGGTCAGGTCCTCCTCGCCGCCCTTGAAGTAGACGCCGTCGAAGGCCGAGACGTCGTTGACCGAGAACGAGCCCCAGGTCTGGAAGGCGATCGACACCTTGCCGGAACGGATCAGGTCGCGCAGCGCCGCGTAGCGCAGGTAGTTGAGCCGGACCCTGATGCCCACGGCGCGTAGGTAGCCGATGACGGCCTCGGCGTACTCGCGCTCGCGGTAGGCCCCGAGGTCGATCTCGAACCCGTCCGGATAGCCGGCCTCCTTGAGGAGCGCACGCGCCTTGGCCGGATCGTAACTGTAGCGCGTCACGCCCGCGTCGGTGCAGCCGAACTGCTCGATGAAGCAGGCCGCATTCATCACGCGCGCTCCGCCGCGCACGAGGTTGTCGACCATCGCCGTGCGGTCGATGGCGTGGGAGATCGCCTGCCGGACGCGGGCGTCCTTGAGCGGCGAATTCGCCATCGCGCGCCCGAGGGTGTCGAACTGCAGGAAGCCGACGCGCATGGTCTCGGAGTTCAGGACCTCGACGTTCGGGGCGGTGCGGAGCTGGTCGGCCTGGTCGCTCGGCACGCGCCAGATCCAGTCGACGCCGCCGGTGAGCAGCTCCGCCATGCGGCTGTCGCCGTCGGGGATGACGCGGAACTCGAGCCGGCCGATCTTCGGCGTGCCGAGCGGGCTGCCCGGCCAGTAGTTCGCGAAGCGCTCCATCTTCACGCCGCGCCCGGTCTGGACCGCCGTGATGCGGTAGGGGCCGGTGCCGACGGGTGCCCGGGCGAACCCGTCGAGGCCGACCTTGCTGAAGTAGGCCGCCGGGAAGATCGGCATCGGACCGGAGAGGTACTCGAAGGCTGCCGGAAACGGAGCCTTGAGGTGGATGCGCACGGTGCGGGCGTCGACCACCTCCGTCGCCTTCATCCACGCGACGTTCTGCTTCGTGACCGTGCGCGCCTCGGGCGTCAGCACGTAGTTGAAGGTGAAGGCCACGTCGTTGGGGGTGAGCGCGTCGCCGTTGTGGAAGGTCACGCCCTCGCGGATCGTCAAGTCCAGCGTCGTGTCGTCGACCCATGTCCAGGCGGTCGCCAGCATCGGCCTGTACTGGCCGGTCGCCGGGTCGCGGTAGATCAGCGTGTCCCAGACGTTGCGGGCGAGGATCACGCCCTCGCGGGCGCTGTTGTGGTAGGGGCTGACGTTCTCCGGCTCGGTGTCGGAGGCGTAGACCAGCGTATCCTCGGCCTTGCCGGCCAGCGCCGGCGCCGCGTTCAGGAAGGCCAGCACGGCCGCGAGGGTTCGGGCCGCGAGGGTTCGTATCGCCATCGGCCGATCTGCCTCTCGTTCCAGTCTCGGTCGGGGGGAGGCACCGGTCAAGCACGGCGACGCCCCCCCGGTGTGCAAGCCTCGTGGCAGCGAGTGGGATGGCGCATCGGCTGCCGCGAAGGGCGCAGCTCCGACCGCCGGGCGGTGGCACGCCGCCCATGAAGAACCTCTCTTTTCCATCATGGCTCATGGATTCTGGCATGGATCGCAGCCGGGACTTGCGGTCGTGGCGCAGGCCGGAACCGGCAGGAGCGTGACGGCGTCTGGAACGAGGCCGTCGGCGCCGTGCCAGCCGGCGCCCGCACGCATCGGGACGGTGGGGCACCGGGAGCGACGGTGCGGCGGATCTCGACCACGTGCGCGCTCATCGCCTCGGAATCGCACCGGGTCCCGACGCGGCCGGCGCCCGTGCCCGGGACAGATCGCCCCGACGCTGTCGGCCGTGCGCGGGTCCTTGAGCGCGGGTCCTTGGGGCGCGGCCGGCCTCGGGCCGCAGCGTGCCCGGCGCCGGGGGGCGCGTGCTTCCGGCCGAGGCGGGCCTCGGCCTGCCCCCACACCGCGATCGGGGTGCCTAGCGGCCGCCGTTCCCGGATCTCCGTCAGCGCGGAGGGCAGGGTCTTCCCGCAGATCCGGGCCCGGGCCGCGCGCGACGATCCGGGCCGGAGCTTGGCGCTGCGCCTTGCTCAGCCTGGGAGATGGCCCAGGGCTTTGCCGCCGATCAGCCTAGCCGGCCTAGCACGAAGGCCAGACCCTCGTCGCGCGCCGACCCCGCCGATCCAGGCTGCATCGGTAGACCACCATCATCGATCCCGGCCAGCGCCGAGCGCCGCCGGCCCTGTCCCGCAGCCCGGCCTTGGCCGGACGCCAAAACTCGTGGCCCGTAGCGTCCTCGCGCAGCGAGACTGCTACCGACTTGGCACACCCTCCCAGCGCGCCACATCGCATCCGATCAGCCGCCGATGCGACAATCCATGCGGCGCTCTCACGCCCGGTCGGTCTCAGCCGTCCTTCTTCTTCCGCGGGCCTCGGGTCTTCTTCTCCGGAGCGGCCACCTCGGCGGGCTCTGCCACGGCGTTGTCGGGCTCGCGATCGGCGGCCTTCGCCACGCTCTTGCGGCGCTGCTGACCGAGGCCCAGCGCGCGGGCGAGTTCGGAGCGCTGCTCGGAGTAGCTCTGCGACGTCATCGGATAGTCGGGCGCAAGCCCCCACTTGGCGCGATACTGCTCGGGGGACAGGCCGCGCAGGGTCAGGTGCCTGCGCAGCGTCTTGTACTGCTTCCCGTCCTCGAAGCTGATCAGGTAGTCGGGCGAGACGGAACGGCGGATTTCCCCCGCCGTCGCCTTTGCCGGGCCCGTCTCGACGACGGCGGCGTTCTCGCCCGAGACGCCCATGATCGCCTCATGAACATCGCTCAGGAGCTTGGGCAGCTCCATGCTTTGAACGTGATTGTTGCTGACATAAGCGGACACGATGTCTGCTGCGAGGGTGATGAAGCGGGCTTTGTCGGTCTCAGGGTGGGTCATGAGCGTCGTGCCGTCTTTTCGATGCCGGAAGGATAGTCGCGACCGTAAGCTCAGATCTGAAAGTCTGCAAGTTGCCTCAATCGCTTTCGTCTTGAAGGTCAACAGATAAATTCACATGCCGGGTACTCAGTCGCGGTCCCTTGAACGAAAACCTGAGATTGCGCGCGAATCTTGCAGGAGCCGTGATCCTAAAAAAATCAATTGCGGACAACCGTCAAATGGAACGGTCCCACCTGCATGCAGGCTTTCCGATCTTGAACGACCGTGCTTCTGCGCCGGATCTTGGCGCGTGGGCTTTGCCGCAGCGCGGCGGCCGATACGCCGCGACGTCGGATTCCGCGAGGGTGACGGGCGACCGGCGCTGGTTACGACCGATATCGCCTCACGAAGCGCCCGCACAACCGCCGCGGTCGGTCGGGCCATGACGGTGCATCGGGCGTTCCATGCGGACCTCTAAGCCGTGCCTCGGCTTGAGACACGCTCCGGCGGAGTGGATGTCAGGGCTTTGTCCAGCGCGGCAGTCGCCGTCTCGCGCGAAGATGCAAGTGCTCCTCCGTCGATGGCCGCGTGCGCGGCCGCGCTCAGGCACTGATCGATGGTGCGCCGCCTCGCACTGGACCTCCTCAGCGTCCAGTTGCGTAGACGGTTGCGGCGGATGCGACGGGTCCTGCGATGGAG
>NZ_CAXTBY010000155.1:0-6816 GCF_964242245.1 uncultured Methylobacterium sp.
ACCTCGACGACCTCGCCCATGAACTCGTGGCCGAGCACGTCGCCCGCCTCCATCGTCGGCATCAGGCCGTCCATCAGGTGGAGGTCCGAGCCGCAGATCGCGCAGGAGGTGACCTTGAGGATGATGTCGCGCGCATCCTCGATCCGCGGATCGGGGACCGTGTCGCAGCGGATGTCGTTCTTGCCGTGCCAGCACAGGGCCTTCATGGGATTGCCTCTCGGGACGTGACGGGACGCCATCGGCGATGGCACACGTCCGGGAACCTCCGGTGCCTACGGTCAAGTTCCGGATGAATTCCGATCCCGTGCGTGATGCGCGGCTTCGCGCGTTCCGCCCCCACGGTCTGCGTCGATCACGACGCTCGGCGGGATCGTGCCGCCCCCGCTCGCCAGCACCGCGCCGAGGTCTTCCGGTGCGGCGACAGTGGCGTCCGCGCGGCGGGGCGTTCCGTCCGCCGCGTTCTCGGCCGCCACCGCCGCCACGGCCTCCGGCGCGATCAGGCCGAGGGCGGCCGCGTGGGCGGCGATCGCCGCGCTGTCGGCGGCGATGACGAGCCGGCTGCCGGCCGCGGCGACGGTCTCGGCCAGCCGCTCGATCTCGGCGATCCGGGCGGCCTCGCGCGACACGTTGCGGATGTAGACCGCGCTCACCCGGCCCGGGTTCTCGGCCACAATCCGCCCGTACACCTCCGGGTCGTGCTGGCCGCTGTCGCCGATCAGGACGAAGGGCCGGTCGTGGTAGAGCGCCAGCATGTGGGCGATCAGCGCGCGCTTGTGGTCCTCGGCCCGCCGGGGCAGGGGGCTCCGCCACGACAGGCCCCACTCGCGCAGGAACAGCACCGGGCCGACCGGGATGCCGTGGATCGTGAAGAACTCCGACAGCATCTCGTAGAGGCCCCACGGCGCCCGGGAGACGTAGAGCATCGGGTTGGCCTGTGTCCCGTCGGGGCCGGCGTAGAGGGCGCGGTAGAGCGCGGCGACACCGGGGAACGCGACCCGGGTCTCGGCATCCTCCACGAACAGCCGCCACAGCATCCGCAGCTTGTTCGCGACGCCGGTGCGCATCACCGTGTCGTCGATGTCGCTCACCACGACGCAGCCGCGCGCCGCGGGCGGGATGAAGACCTGCCCCCGCGCCCGCACCGGCGGCTCGGCCTCCAGCACGAGGTCGACGGCGTGCCAGCCGGCCTCGCCGGCGGGCAGCGCGACCGGGTGCAGGGTGATGCGGAAGTAGCCGTCCGCGTCGGTCTCGACCTGGACCTCGGCGCCGCCGAACCGCGCGGTCACGCGGGCGCCGGGCAGCGTCCGCCGGGCGATGCGCCGTGCGGTGTCGCGCAGGGCCGCGCGCAGGCTGTCGTCGCCGGCCGCGCGGTCCGGGTGCGATTGCCGGAAGACACGGCCGATCAGGAAGATCTCGTCGCGCGAGCCGTAGCCGCGATAGGGCTCCAGCACGAGGCCGCCGCGCCCCTGCGCCCGGCGGACCGGCCGGGCGAGAAGCTTCAGGACCCGGATCGCGGCCCGCCTCACCCCACGCTTTCGAGCCGCCATCGTCGTCGTCCGATCGTCAATCCGCATGGGTCAACGCCCCACCGAGGGGATCGGGCTCGCGCGTCGCACCGTCAGTCTGGCAGGACCGGCGCCTCGCGCGGCTCCGCGATGCGGCGGCCGTTCCTCCCGGCGCGGAAGCGGCCACCGCCTCGCAGGCAGCCCGGCGTACCTCGCTGAGCGGACGGCGGGCGTCCAGAACGTGCGGCGGGCTGAAGGCGAAGCCGCTGTCGACCGCCGCCGCGCGGGCTTGGCTCCAGGCCGATTGCGGGGCGGCCGTGATCCGCGCCACGGTCCGGTACGGGCTCACGTCCTCCGGCTAGACCGCGGAGGCGTCCTCGATCGGCATCGCGTCGAGGTCGGTGCAGCGCCGTGCCCGCACCTCCCGGGCGATGCCGTGCTCGCGGAGGAAGGCGGCGACCGGAATTCCGGTTCAGGGATCGACGGCCGCGGACGCCGTGCGCGGCGGATCGGACGCGTCCTCGTCCATCAGCGGGTGCAGGTCGCGAACCATGCTCTTCAGGCGCTCGTCGAGGACGTGAGTGTAGATCTGCGTCGTCGCGATGTCGGCGTGGCCGAGCAGCTCCTGCACGATCCGCAGGTCGGCGCCGTTCTGGAGCAGGTGGCTGGCGAAGGCGTGCCGCAGCACGTGCGGGCTGACGCGGTCGGCGCGCAGGCCCGCGGCTTCCGCCGCCGCCTTCAGGTCGCGGGCGAAGGCCTGCCGGGTCAGGTGCCCGCTCTCGCTGTCGGCGGGAAACAGCCACGGGCTCTCGCTGCGGGCTGCGGCCAGATGCTCGCGCATCGCGTCGCGTGCCAGCTCGGTCAGCGGCACCAGCCGCTCGCGCCCGCCCTTGCCGCGCACCACGAGGTAGCGCTCGCGGGTGGAGGCGGCCGAGCGCGGCAGCGCGATCAGCTCCGAGACGCGCAGGCCCGTGGCGTAGAGCAGTTCGAGCAGGCAGAGCATCCGCTTGGCCCGGGCCGCTTCTCCCCGCGCCTCGGGCGCCGAAGCGCCGACCCGCGCGCGCGCGACCGTGAGCAGCCGGTCGACCTCGGCGACGGACAGGACCTTCGGCAGCGCCCGGCCCCGGCGCGGCCCGGCAACCGGCGCGCTCGGATCGCCCTCGGCGAACCCTTCCGCGTAGAGGAACTTGTGGAAGCCGCGGATGCAGGAGAGGCGGCGCGCGGCGGAGGCCGGGCTCAGGCCCCGCGGCTCCAGCGAGGCGACGTAGCCGCGCAGGGCCGACGCCTCGACCTCGGCCGGCTCCAGGCCCGCCTCGGCGAGGAAGCCGAGGTAGTCGGCCAGATCCCGCCGGTAGGCGTCCAGGGTGTTGCGCGCGGCCCCCCGCTCGGCGGCGAGCATGTCGAGGTAGCCTGCGATCTCCGGACGGGGTCGGAGCGCGTCGTCGGGCTGAGGCGCCGTCGTCACCGGGCGCCCGGCTGGAGCTTCCCGGCCGGGATGGTCACGCTCATCTCCCGCGGCGTCGGCGTGACGAAGGTCGCCAGCGCGAACATGGCGGCGAAGACGAGGCCGGCCAGGATCGCGAGGGTGGCAAAGAACCGGAACAGGGTCGGCACGTCGAACGAACCTCAGGGCACGCGGGCGCGGGGAACTGCTGCGCGGACAAGGCGAGGCTCTGCGCTGCGGCACCGGGTTTCCATCATGCCATCAAGGCGCTGGCAAGGCCCGCGACGCCACGGATCGCCCGCGGCAGTGGACCGGACGGCGGTCCCCGGTTCGCGCGGATGCCGAAACGCGCTAAGACCCGGCGCAAGAGACAAATTCCGACCCGACGCCCCACCGACCGAGCGCCCTGCCGACCTGACCGCCCGCCGACCATGTCAAGATCCGACCGATGACAGCGCCTGGACCGGCAGGCGAACCGATCGAGGCGCGGCTGCGCCGGGCGCTCGGCGCGCGCTCGATCGTGCTCGTCGGCCTGATGGGCGCGGGCAAGAGCACCGTCGGCCGCCGGCTGGCGACCCGGCTCGGCCTGATCTTCAAGGACGCCGACGTCGAGATCGAGGCCGCCGCCGGCCTGACGATCCCGGACATCTTCGCGATCTACGGCGAGCCGAGCTTTCGCGACGGCGAGGAGCGCGTGATCGCGCGCCTGCTTCGGGCCGGCCCGCTGGTGCTCGCCACCGGCGGCGGCGCCTTCATGCGCGAGGCGACCCGCGCCCGGATCACTGAAGCCGGCGTCTCGGTCTGGCTCAAGGCCGAGCTCGACGTGCTGATGCGCCGCGTGCGCAAGCGCGGCAACCGCCCGCTCCTTCAGGCCGGGAACCCGGAGGCGACGATGCGCGACCTGATGGCGTTGCGCCACCCGGTCTACGCCGCCTCGGACGTGACGGCGCTCTCGCGCGACGTCGCCCACGACCGCGTCGTGCAGGACGTGCTCGAAGCGCTGGACGCGTATTTCAATCCGCCCCCCGAGGCCAGCGCTGTGGCCGCGCAGTGAGCCCCGCGTGCCCCTTTCCCGATGCTCGGCCCTCCCCCCTCTGCGGGGGAGGGTGGCCCTCGCGCGAGCGAGGGTCGGGTGAGGGGAGCGCCCTGTCCGGAACCGTCGCTCCTCTCACCCGACTTAGCTCGCGGGCCACCCTCTCCCCACCCAAGTCGGGCTTGCCCGACTTGGGCATCCAAGACTTGGGCATCCAAAGTGCCCATCGCGGGCAAGCCCGAGATGGGTTGGGGGAGAGGGCGAGTCGCGCCCAACCGGAACACCGATGACGTCCTTCGACGCCGCACCCCTCGCCGTCCACGTCCCCCTCGACGGGGACCGGGACTACGACATCCTCATCGGCCGTGGTCTGATCGACGGCGCAGGTGCGCGCATCGCGGCGCTTGGGGCCAGGCGTGCGGTCATCGTCACGGACGAGACCGTGGCGGCGCTCTACGGCGCCCGGCTGCGGGAGAGCCTGGAGGCGGCGGGCCTGCGCTCCGGCGTGATCGCGGTGGCGCCCGGCGAGGCCTCGAAATCCTACGCCGGCTACGCCGCGGTCTGCGACGGCCTGCTCGCCCACCGGGTCGAGCGCGGCGACCTCGTGGTCGCCCTCGGCGGGGGCGTGGTCGGCGACCTCGCGGGCTTTGCCGCCGCCACGCTGCGGCGCGGCGTGCGCTTCGTTCAGGTGCCGACGACGCTGCTCGCGCAGGTCGATTCCTCGGTCGGCGGCAAGACCGGCATCAACGCGCCGCTCGGCAAGAACCTGATCGGCGCCTTCCACCAGCCCCGCCTCGTCCTCGCCGACACGGGCACCCTCGACACCCTCTCGGAGCGCGAGATGCGGGCGGGCTACGCCGAGGTGGCCAAGTACGGCCTCATCGGTGATGCCGGTTTCTTCGACTGGTGCGAAGCGCATTGGCGCGGCATCTTCGCCGGCGGGCCGGAGCGCGACGCGGCGGTGGCGATCTGCTGCCGCGCCAAGGCCAGCGTGGTGGTGCGCGACGAGCGCGAGGACGGCGAGCGGGCGCTCTTGAACCTCGGGCACACCTTCGGCCACGCGCTGGAGCGCCTGACCGCCTACGAGTCCGCCCGCCTCGTCCACGGCGAGGGCGTGTCGATCGGGCTCGCCCTGGCCTTCCGCTTCTCGGCCCGCCTCGGCTTCTGCCCCGGCCAGGACGCGGGGCGCGTGGCCAACCACCTCGCGCTGGCCGGTCTCCCGACGACCCTTCAGGCGGTCCCGGGCGGCTGCGATGCCGACGCGCTGCTCGACGCCATGGCCCAGGACAAGAAGGTCCGCGACGGCGCGCTGACCTTCATCCTCGCCCGCGGCATCGGCCGGAGCTTCATCGCCCCGGGCATCGACCGGGCCGAGGTGCGGGCGTTCCTGGACGACGAAGTGCGGACGGGCCGGTAGCCCGCCCGCCGATCCATCCGCGACGACGCACCGTCAAGCGTCGCGCATCGCTCACGGTGCCGCCGGCGCGATGCGAAGGGGCGATGAGGCAATCCGAACGAAAACTCCCTATGAGGGGTTACGACGTCGCGCCCCGATTCTAAGCCGGACGCGACGGCGCAGGCTTGAAAAACGGCGCGATGGAAACCCACACCGATCTCTGGCTGGCCGCGAGCATCGTCGTGATCTCGCTGCTGCTCTCGGCCTTCTTCGCGGGCGCCGAGACCGCGTTCACGGCAGCGTCCCGCGCCCGGATGCACACCCTGGAGCAGGGCGGCGATCCGCGTGCGCGCATCGTCAACCGCATCCTGGCGATCCGTGAACGCTTCATCGGCGCGATGCTGATCGGCTACAACATCGTGGCGATCGGCGCCTCGGCCTTCACCACCAGCGTGCTGACCGCACTGTTCGGCAAGAGCGGCGTGATCTACGCGACCGTCGGCATGTCGGTGCTGGTCATCGTCTTCGCCGAGGTGCTGCCGAAGACGCTCGCCATCTCCAAGCCCGACAAGGCCGCTCTGCTGATGGCCCGGCCCGTCGCCTTCGCCGTGGCGCTGATGGGGCCGGCGGCGATCGCCATCGAGAGCCTCGTCCGGCTCATGCTGCGCCCCTTCGGCATCACCATCGGCGAGCACCAGTCGATCCTCTCCCCCACCGAGGAGATCCGGGGCCAAGTGGCCCTGCTCCACCGCGAGGGCGGCGTTGCCAAGGCCGAGCGCGACATGCTCGGCGGCCTCCTCGACCTCTCGGAGCTGTCCGTTTCCGAGGTGATGGTCCACCGCACCAAGATGCGGATCATCAACGCCGACTTGCCGTCGGAGGAGATCGTGCGCGAGGTCCTGGCCTCGCCCTACACCCGCATGCCGCTGTGGCGCGGCACCACCGAGAACGTCGTCGGCGTGCTCCACGCCAAGGATCTGCTCCGCGCGCTCGACGCCGCCGGCGGCGACGCGTCCGGCCTCAAGGTCGAGGCGCTGGCGCTGGAGACGTGGTTCGTGCCCGATACCACGTCGCTCCGCGACCAGCTCAAGGCCTTCCTCACCAAGAAGACCCACTTCGCCCTCGTCGTCGACGAGTACGGCGAGGTGATGGGCCTCGTCACGCTGGAGGACATCCTGGAGGAGATCGTCGGCGACATCGCCGACGAGCACGACGTGACGGTCTCCGGCGTGCGCCCGCACGGGGACGGCTCGGTCACCGCCGACGGCGGCGTGCCGATCCGCGACCTCAACCGGGCGATGGACTGGAACCTGCCCGACGAGGAGGCCACCACCATCGCCGGGCTCGTCATCCACGAGGCCCGCGCCATTCCCGACCAGGGCACCGCCTTCAACTTCCACGGCTTCCGCTTCCAGGTGCTGCGCAAGGCCAAGAACCG
>NZ_CAXTBY010000156.1:0-3395 GCF_964242245.1 uncultured Methylobacterium sp.
TGCGGGAGAGGGGACCCGCGCTTCGTCCGATACCGGTGCGCGGCCTTCGCGCTTCCGCCGGGAAGGCGCCCCGTGACCGCGCTGGACGCCCTCGCCCTCCTCCGCCCGTGGTGGCTGCTCGCGGTGCCCGTGATCGCCCTGCTCGCCCTGCGCGCCGCCTCGCGCGCGGCGCCGCTCGGCGACTGGGCGAAGGCGGTCGATCCGGCGCTGATGGCGCTGATGGTCCGCCGCGGGGCCGTGCTCGGCGGCCGGCGGCAGGCGAACTTGGCCGCTGCGGTCGCGGCCGGCCTGACCGCGCTGGCGCTCACCGGGCCGGCGGTGGAGCGCAAGGACGCGGCGACCTTCCGCAACCTCGACGCCACGGTGATCGTGGCCGACCTGTCGCGCTCGGTCGCCGAGGGCGGCGGCCTCAAGGACCTGCGCCAGGCCGCGCAAGCGGTCGCCGAGGCGGCCGGCACCCGCTCCGTCTCGCTGGTGGTCTACGCGGGCGACGCCTACCTCGCGGTGCCGCCGACCACCGACCGCGACAGCCTCGGCACCACCCTGTTCGCGCTCGACGCCGACACCGTGCCCGACCGCGGCAGCCACCCGGAGCGCGGGCTGGCGCTCGCCCGCCGGACCCTCTCCGAGGCCGGGACCGTCGCCGCCGACGTGGTGCTGATCACCGACGGCGACGGCATCGGCGAGGCGGCGTTGCGCGAGGCGCGGGCGCTGCGGGCGCAGGGCTGGCGCCTGCACGGCCTGTTCGTGCCGGCGCAGGCGAGCCTGCCGCCCGGCGTGCCGAAGCCCGACCGGGCGGCGCTCGACGGGCTCGTCGCCGCCGGCGGCGGGATCGCGGCGGATCTCGCGAGCCCCGCCGCCATCCTCGATGCGGTCGGCGCCGGCACCGCCCAGCACCTCGCGGCCGGCGGCTACACGGTGCTGGCCTTCGCCGACCTCGGCCGCTGGCTGCTGCTCCTCGCCCTGGTCCCGGCCCTGATCCTGTTCCGCAGGAGCGCTTGATGATGGAGGAGCGCGTGATGGTGGAGAGCGCCTGATGGTGGCCGTCGCGATCGGAAGCGCGCCGCTGCGTGCGGCCTTCTCCCGCCGCTGGCGGCGCTGGGCGCGGGTCGGCGGGATCGCCGCGGCCGGTGCCGGCATCCTCGGCCTTGCCGTGGTGTCGCAACCGCGCACCGGCCTCGGGCGCCTGCTGATGGGCCTCGGCCTGCCCGCGCTCGCGCTCGCCGTGCTCGACGATCCGGCGTGGCGCGGCCCGGCGCTCTACCAGGCCGGGCGCTACGAGGCGGCCGCCGCGCTCTTCCGCAGCGGCGGCCGGCGCAGCGCGTACAACCTCGGCAACGCGCTCGCGCGGCTGGGCGACTATGCGGGGGCGATCGAGGCCTACGACGCGGCGCTTCAGTTCAACCCGCGCGACGCCGACGCCCAGGCCAACCGCTCGCTCCTCGCGAGCCTGGTCGCGGAGGCGATCGACCGCGGCAAGGGCGGCGGCATCGCCAACGGCTCGGCGCAGTACGGCGCGCGCTACAACAACACCGCCAACCAGGAGAAGGACGACGACGTCCAGGCCAAGTCCAGCGGCGAGGGCTTGGCCGGCAACCGGGAGGCGAGCGCCTCGGCCTCGATCCCCGGCAACAGCAAGGTGGCGCGCCGCGGAAAGGCCGAGCAGCAGAGCGTCGAGTCCGGCCGCGGCGAGGCGCGGGGCTCGGCGGGCGACGCCGCGGGCCGCGGGCGCACCGGCGGCGGCTCGGCGATGGTGGCCGAGGCCCCGGAGCAGGAGGTCCGCCGGGTGACGAAGAGCTTCGAGGCCCACGAGATCCGTCCCGACCGCCTCTGGCTCCAGACGCTGCCCGACGATCCCGGCCGCTACCTCAAGCTCCGCCTCAAGGCCGAGCAGACCCGCCGCATCGAGGCCGGGACCAGCATGCCCGCCGGGAGCAACCCGTGGTGACGATCCGGGATCTTACGAGCGCCACGCGCCTCGTCCCTCCCCCCTCTGCGGGGGAGGGTGGGCCTCGCGTCGGCGAGGGTCGGGTGAGGGGAGCGACGCTTCCTGATACGGCGCTCCCCTCACCCGACCCGCTGCGCGGGCCACCCTCCCCCGCAAAGGGGGGAGGGAGCGCGCGTTGGGGCCGGCACACGGCCCTCCTCCTCGCCCTCCTCCTCGCCGCCCCCGCGCACGCCGAGATCGAGCCCGGCGACCTCACCCTCACGGTCACGCCCGAGCTCAACGGCAGCGCCGCGCCGTTCGCCCGCGAGATGGTGCTGCTGCGCATTCACGGGGTCTACAAGCAGCAGATCCTGCTGGAGGAGGTGGTCCAGCCGAGTCTGGCCAACTTCAGTTGGAGCCAGCTCGGCCGCGACCGCTGGAGCAAGACCAAGCTGCCGGACGGGCAGAGCGCGGTGGCCTTCGACCGGGTGATCGCCGTGTTCCCGCACCACGCCGGCGCGTTCACCGTCGAGCCGTTCGACCACCGCCTGACCGTCAACGACGCGGGCGCGCGCCGGGTCGTCGACGTGCGGTCAAGCCCGATCCCCTTCCCCGTCGCCGCCTGGACCCGCGAGGACGGCGGACCGGACGCCAAGGAGCCGTGGTGGCTCCCGGCCCGGGACGTGACGATCACCGATTCCTGGGCGCCCGACCCGGAGACGGTGAAGCTCGGCGGGACCACGCGCCGCATCGTCACCATCGAGGCGCAGGGCATGGTCGCGGAAGGGCTGCCGCCGCGGCCGGTGATGCGCACCCGCGGCATCCTCACCTTCGCCGGCCCCGTCACCCGCGAGACCCTGGTCACGCCGCAGGGTCCGGTGGCGCGGGCGACCTACCAGTGGGACGTGCGGCCGGGCGTGCCGGAGATCATCCCGCTCGATGCCATCGTCATCCCGTGGTTCGACACCGCGTCGCGCACGATGCGCGAGGCCGAGATCCCCGCCCGCCAGATCGGCGGCGGCCTGCCCGACCGCGAGACCGACCTTAGCCCCCCGACGACCGCCTCGCCCTGGGTCGCGGGCGCCGCGGGGCTCGCCGCCTTCGGCCTCGGGCTGGCGCTGATCGGGTTCGGCGCGGGTGCCGAACGGCTGCGCCTGGACCTCCGCACCCGCCGGGCGCTCCGCCGCACCGCCGCGGCGCGGGACCTGTCCGGGTTTCGCGTGGCGACCGCGCAGGCCGATCCGGCGCTCGCCCGGCACTGGCGCGCCGACCCCGAGACGGCGGCCGGCCTCGCGGCGCTGGACCGCGCGCTCTACGCGCCGGCCGGGACGCCGGTGCCGGACCTGTCCGCCCTGGCCCGCAGGCTGTCGCGCTCGGTGCGAGTGCGCGCCGCGAGCGGGACGGTCGACCGCCTGCACCCGCTCGACGGGCCGGCGAAGGGCTGAGCCGCCGCGCCTCTCCCTCTCCC
>NZ_CAXTBY010000156.1:3495-6797 GCF_964242245.1 uncultured Methylobacterium sp.
GGGAGGGAAGGGCCGCCTCACACCACGAGGTTCACGATCCGCCCGGGCACGACGATGACTTTTCGCGGTGCGCGCCCTTCGAGAACCCGCTGCACGGCCGCGTCGGCGAGCACCGCGGCCTCGACCATTGCAGCGTCCGCCCCGCGCGGGACGGTGATGTCGGCGCGCTTCTTCCCGTTGACCTGCACGGGGAGCGTGAGCGCCTCCTCGACGAGCAGCGCCGGGTCGAAGGCGGGCCAGGGGGCCTGCGCCGCGAGGCCGTGGCCGCCCAGCGCCTCCCAGCACGCCTCGGCCAGATGCGGCATCATCGGCGCGATGAGCTGCACCAGGATGCCGGCGGCCTCCCGCGCTGCCGGCCCCGCGGCGCCGGTGCGCAGGCCCTCTTCCAGGGCGTTGGCCAGCGTGTAGACGTGGGCGACGCAGCGGTTGAAGCGCAGGCGCTCCACGTCCTCGCCGAAGGCGGCGAGCGCCCGGTGCGCGGCCTTGCGCAGGGCGAGGTCGGCCGCACCTGCGCCGCCGGCCGAGACCGCGGCGCCCACCAGCCGCCAGACCCGCTGGACGAAGCGGGCGGCGCCCTGCACGCCCTCCTCCGTCCAGATCACGTCGCGCT
Organism: uncultured Methylobacterium sp.; assembly: GCF_964242245.1. Taxonomy (NCBI): domain Bacteria; kingdom Pseudomonadati; phylum Pseudomonadota; class Alphaproteobacteria; order Hyphomicrobiales; family Methylobacteriaceae; genus Methylobacterium; species uncultured Methylobacterium sp. The sequence continues at coordinate 4,106 of NZ_CAXTBY010000156.1, forward strand.
CGGGCGGCGAGTCCGAGAGCATGAACCAGCGCGCGGTGTCGGCGCCGAAGGAGGCGATGATGTCGTCGGGGTCGACCACGTTCTTCTTCGACTTCGACATCTTCTCGATGGCGCCGATCGCGACCGGCGCGTGGGTTTTCACGTGAAACGCGCAGCGCTCGCCGCCCTCGGTCGCGATTCTCACGTCGGCCGTCGGCACCCAGGCGCCGGCCGCGTCCCTGTAGGTCTCGTGGACCACCATCCCCTGCGTGAACAGCCCGGCGAACGGCTCCGCCACGCCCGACCACCCGGTCTCGCGCATCGCCCGCATGACGAAGCGGGCGTAGAGCAGGTGCAGGATCGCGTGCTCGATGCCGCCGATGTACTGGTCGACGGGAAGCCAGCGGTCGACCGCCGCGCGGTCGGTCGGCGCGTCCGCGAGCCACGGCGCGGTGAAGCGGGCGTAGTACCAGGACGAGTCGACGAAGGTGTCCATGGTGTCGGTCTCGCGCCGGGCCGCGGCCCCGCAGCGCGGGCAGGGGACGTTCCGCCACGCCGCGTCCCGCTCCAGCGGGTTGCCGGGCTGGTCGAACGAGACGGTCTCGGGGAGCCGCACCGGCAGGTCGGGCACCGGCACCGGCACCGGGCCGCAGGCGTCGCAGTGGATGACCGGGATCGGACAGCCCCAGTAGCGCTGGCGCGAGACGCCCCAGTCGCGCAACCGGAACTGCACCTTCCGCGACGCGACCGGCGCGCCGGAGAGCACCTCCGCCTCCAGGCGGTTGGCGACCGCCTCGAACGCCTCCGTCGTGGTCATCCCGTCGAGGAAGCGCGAATGGATCATCCGCCCGTCGCCGTCGTAGGCCGTGTCGGTGACGACGAACGCGTCGGCGTCCTGCCCCTCCGGGCAGACCACGGGCGTGTTGCCGAGCCCGTACGCGTTGGCGAAGTCGAGGTCGCGCTGGTCGTGGGCCGGGCAGCCGAACACGGCGCCGGTGCCGTACTCCATCAGCACGAAGTTCGCCACAAAGACCGGCAGGGTCCAGGACGGGTCGAGGGGGTGGCGCACCCGCAAGCCGGTATCGAAGCCGAGCTTCTCCGCCGTATCGATCGCCGCCTGCGCCGTGCCCGTGCGCCGGCATTCCGCGATGAAGCCCGCGAGGTCGGGATTGGTCGCAGCGACCGCCTGGGCCACGGGATGGTCGGCGGCGATCGCCAGGAACTTCGCGCCGAACAGGGTGTCGGGGCGGGTGGTGTAGACCTCGATCGCGTCACCGCAGCCCGCGGCCGCCCCGGCCAGCGAAAAACGGACCTGCAAGCCCTGCGAGCGGCCGATCCAGTTCCGCTGCATCAGCCGGACTTTTTCCGGCCAGCGCTCCAGCCCGTCCAGCGCGTCGTGGAGATCCTGCGCGAAGTCGGTGATCTTGAAGAACCACTGGGTCAGCTCGCGCTGTTCCACGAGCGCCCCCGAGCGCCAGCCGCGCCCGTCGATCACCTGCTCGTTGGCGAGCACGGTGTGGTCGACCGGGTCCCAGTTCACCTTGGCCGTGCGGCGCGTGACCAGACCCTTATCCAGGAAGTCGAGGAACATGCGCTGCTGGTGCTTGTAGTAGGCCGGATCGCAGGTCGCGACCTCGCGGCTCCAGTCGAGCGACAGGCCCATCGCTTTGAGCTGTTCGCGCATCGCGCTGATGTTGGCGTAGGTCCAGTCGCGCGGGTTGGTCTTGCGCTCCATGGCGGCGTTCTCGGCGGGCAGGCCGAAGGCGTCCCAGCCCATCGGGTGCAGCACCGAAAAACCCTTGGCGCGCTTGTAGCGGGCCACCACGTCGCCCATCGCGTAGTTGCGCACGTGGCCCATGTGGATGCGCCCCGACGGGTAGGGGAACATCTCCAGCACGTAGTATTTCGGGCGGGGGTCGGCGTTGTCGGTCTCGAACAGCCGCGCCGCGTCCCAGGCCGCCTGCCAGCGCGGCTCGGCCTCCTTGGGGTTGTAGCGTTCGGGCGCGGGCGGTTGGGTCATGGGCCGGGTGCCGGTCGAGACGGTGAGGCGAGCGGCCGGCAGGCAGCGTGCCGGCGGGGGCCGGGACTAGCATACCCGGGCCGCGGGCGGTCAACGTATCTTGAGCCGATGCCTTTGCCTTGAGCCGATGCCTCGCAGCGGCGTCGGCGCGGCGCTGCGATCTGCGACGCCGCAGCCCGCCCGGCCGGCATCCTCACGGACGCGCCTCCGGTCTGGCGGCACCCTTCCCGGAAATGGCAAAGCCGGCTCCGCGGGTTGCGAAGCCGGCTCCGAGGTCCTGTCGAACGATCAGTGGCGGACGGCGCGGTCCTGGCGAACGCTGCGGCGGTTGGACGATCCGGTCGTCAGGGTGTCGTAGGCGTTCGGCGCCGCGTTCCAGCCGCGGGACTCGACGGTGCGGCCGGTGGCGCCGCCGGGCGCGGTCTCGGCCGGGATGCCGGCGGGCGCGGTGTAGCTCTGCGCCAGGGCGACGGCGGGCAGGCCGGCGGCGAGGGCGAGGGCGAGAACGGAAGTCGAGATGATACGGGACATGGTGTGCTCCATCGGTGCGATGCGCGGCCGGCTGGCCGTCATCCGATGAAGCGAAGATGGTCCCGATCCCGACTTCGGAAAACCCGAATAAGATTGGTAGAAACGTTCGAGAAAATAGAAAAGACGGTGCGCGGTGATCGCCGCGTGATTTGTACGGTTTCC
>NZ_CAXTBY010000157.1:0-6709 GCF_964242245.1 uncultured Methylobacterium sp.
GCGGCCGATCCACATCCTGCTGTCCTACGACGAGGAGACCACCTGCCTCGGCGTCATGGACACCATCGCGCGCTTCGGCGCCGACCTGCCGCGTCCCGGCGCGGTGATCGTCGGCGAGCCGACGGACCTGGAGGTCGCCGACGCCCACAAGAGCATCGTCACCTACCACACCACCGTGCACGGCCGTGAGGCACACTCGGCCAAGCCTCAGCTCGGCGCCAACGCGGTGATGGCGGCCTGCGACCTCGTGTCGGGGCTGAACGCCATCGCCGACCTGATGATCGCCCGCGGCGACGCGTCCGGCCGGTTCGATCCGCCGGCGACCACGGTGCATGTCGGCACGATCCGGGGCGGCACCGCGCGCAACATCCTGCCCAAGGCATGCGCCTTCCACTGGGAGTTCCGCGGCCTGCCCGACCTCGACATGGGCGAGATCCCGCGCCTGTTCCAGGCGCGGGTCGATCGGGTGATCCGCGAGCGCCTGAACCGCTACGGCGATTACGGGCGCATCGAGACGATCGAGGAGGTGGCGATCCCCGGCCTGCTGCCGGAGCCCGGCTCGGAGGCCGAGCGGCTGGCGCTGCGCATGGCCTCCCGCAACCGCACGGTGTCGATGCCCTACGCGACGGAGGCCGGGCGCTTCCAGGCCGCCGGCATCCCCACCATCGTCTGCGGGCCGGGCTCGATCGATCAGGCGCACCAGCCGGACGAGTTCATCACGCTCCGCGCCCTCGACGAGGGCGAGGCGTTCCTGCGCCGCCTGATCGCGGAGTGCGCCGCATGACCGGCGTCCAGGCCGACACGGTCAAGCTGCGCCCGCTGGAGCGCGAAGACCTGATGTTTGTCCATCAGCTCAACAACAACGACAGCATCATGCGCTACTGGTTCGAGGAGGCCTACGAGTCCTTCGCCGAGCTGGCGCAGCTCTACGAGCGCAACATCCACAACCAGACCGAGCGGCGTTTCATCATCGCCACGCTCGCGGGCGAGCCGGCGGGCCTCGTCGAGCTCGTGGAGATCAACCACCTGCACCGGCGCTGCGAGTTCCAGATCGCGATCCACCCCGGCTTCCAGGGCCGGGGCTTCGCGCGGCGCGCCACGCGGATCGCGATGGATTACGCCTTCAGCGTGCTCAACATCCACAAGCTCTACCTGCACGTGGACAAGGACAACGCCCGCGCCGTGCGCATCTACGAGAGCTGCGGCTTCCGCCCCGAGGGTATCCTGCGCGACGAGTTCTTCATGAACGGTCGCTACCGTGACGCGGTCCGCATGTGCCTGTTCCAGCCCGAATACCTCGCCGCCCGCGGCGGCGGCGACATCGCCGAGCCGGTGCTGAGGACCTGAAGCCGGTTGCGCCTACTGGCCCGGCGTCCCGGCCACCTCCGCCTCGACCTCGGCCGGGTCGAGGTCGTAGCGGCGCGAGCAGAACTCGCAGGTGATCGCGATGCGGCCGTCGTCGGCCACCATCTCGCGGCGCTCCGCGTCCGAGAACGCGCGGATCATGCCCATCACCCGCTCGCGCGAGCAGCGGCACCGCTCGTGCACGGGCTGGCGCTCGAACACCCGCACCCCGCGCTCGTGGAACAGGCGGTAGAGCAGCCGCTCGCTCGACACGTCCGGGTCGACGAGTTCCAGATCCTCCACCGTGGCGACCAGGGAGCGGGCCTCGACCCAGGCGTCGTCCTCGGGCGTACCGGCGGCGTCGAGGTGGGGATGCCCCTCCGGGATGTCGCCCGGCGGCAGGTCGGCCAGCCGCGCCCGGTCGATCGATTGCGGCAGGAACTGCACCAGCAGGCCGCCCGCGCGCCAGCGGCCCTGCCCGGCCTCGAAGGCCTCGGCCACGGCGAGCCGCACCTGCGTGGGGATCTGCTCGGACTGGCGGAAGTACTGGTGCGCCGCCGCCTCCAGATCCTGGCCCTCCAGCGCGACGACGCCCTGGTAGCGGCTGGCGGCCGAGCCCTGGTCGATGGTCATGGCCAAGTGCCCCTGCCCGATCAGCTCGGGCGCCTTGCGCGGGCCCTGGCCCAGCGCCGCGACCCGGTCCGCATCGAAGCGGGCGGTGGCGCGCAGGCGGTCGGGGGCCTCGAAATCCACCACGATCATCCCGACCGGCCCGTCCGTCTTGGTCTGAAGCTGGAACCGGCCCTCGAACTTCAGGGAGGAGCCGAGCAGCACGGTGAGCGCCGCGGCCTCGCCGAGCAGGCGCGCCACCGCGTCCGGGTAGCCGTGCCGCCGCAGGATGGTGTCGACCGAGGACCCGAGGCGCACGACGCGCCCGCGCACGTCCAGCGCCTCGACCGAGAATGGCAGCACGGCGTCGTCGGCACCGTCGTGGCCGTTGCCGATGGTCCGGGTGGAAGTGGTGTCGCGTCCGGAGGTCATGGGTTCTCCGTGAGGGCGAGAGCACCCGGCGCGCAGCGGATACCGGTTCTCGCCGGAGTGATGGGGGCGGGTGGATGCCGGGCGCGGGGCCTTCCCGAGGGAAGGATGGAGGAGGGCGACCTCTCCGGATCGTTCTCATCCCTCACCCAGCCCTCTCCCGAGCGGGAGAGGGGGCCGCGCGGCCCCCGCGGACAGAGGGGCATATGGGAGGCCGCGCCCGCCTTCGCGACCCTGCCGGCTACAGACCGCCCGCGTGCAGGCACCACGCCAGGATGCCCTTCTGAGCGTGCAGGCGGTTCTCGGCTTCGTCGAACACCACCGATTGCGGCCCGTCCATCACCTCGGCGGTGACCTCCTCGCCCCGGTGCGCCGGCAGGCAGTGCATGAACAGGGCATCCGGGGCGGCCGCCCGCATCAGCGCGGCGTTCACCTGATAGGGGCTGAGCAGGTTGTGGCGGTGATGCTCGTCGTCGTCGCCCATCGAGACCCAGCAATCGGTCACGACCGCGTCGGCGCCCTCGACGGCCGCGAACGCGTCGGCGGTGACGTTGACGCGCGCGCCCTCCCGCTTCGCCCACGCCATCAGCGCGGAGGACGGTGCCAGCTCCGGCGGGCAGGCGACGTTGAGGGTGAAGTCGAAGCGCGCGGCCGCGTGCGCCCAACTCGTCAGCACGTTGTTGGCGTCACCCGACCACGCGACGGTACGGCCCTGGATCGAACCGCGATGCTCCTCGAAGGTCAGCACGTCGGCCATGACCTGGCACGGATGCGAGACCTTGGTCAGCGCGTTGATCACCGGGACGGCGGCGTGCGCGGCCAGCTCCATCACCAGCCCATGGTCGAGGATGCGGATCATGATCGCGTCGACGAAGCGCGAGAGCACCCGCGCCGTGTCGCCGATGGTCTCGCCGCGGCCGAGCTGCATCTCGCTACCCGTCAGCATCAGGGTCTCGCCGCCGAGTTCGCGCATCGCCACGTCGAAGGAGACGCGGGTGCGGGTCGAGGGCCGATCGAACACCATCGCGAGGGTCTTGCCCGCGAGCGGGCGCTCGGCTGCCGGCTCGCCCTTGCGGCGGCGGCTCTTCATCGCGGCGGCGGCGTCGAGCACCCGGCGCAGATCGAGACCGGACAGGTCCTTGAGGTCGAGGAAGTGGCGGGGCTGCGCGGCCGGGCCGTTCGCCGGGTGGACCGCTCGGCGGATCACTGGGCCGTGGGTCCGGCCGTTTGCTGGGGCGGTCATCTCAACACATCGTTCTCAGGTTTCGTCGGCCGGGCGCCCCACGCGCAGGGGGGCTGCGCCAGGGAACTTGGGAGGGCTCACTCGGCGGCCCCGCGCATCGCGGTCGTGAGTGCGGCGGCGGTGGATTCCAGGCGCTCGACGGCCTCGGCCACCTCGGCCTCCGTCACGATGAGCGGCGGCAGCAGGCGGACGACGTTGTCGCCCGCCGGGATCACCAGGAGGTGCTCGGCCCGCGCGGCCGCCGCGAACGCGGTGTTGGGCACGCCGAGCTTGAGCCCGAGCATCAGCCCTTCGCCGCGGACCTCGCTGAACACCTGCGGGTAGCGGTCGCGCAAGGACGCGAGCTTCTGCCTCAGGACGAGCGCGACGCGCTGCACGTGGTCGAGGAAGCCCTCGCCCAGCACCACGTCGAGTACCGCGTTGCCCACCGCCATGGCGAGCGGGTTGCCGCCGAAGGTGGTGCCGTGGCTGCCGGCCGTCATGCCGCGCGCCGCCGCGCGCGTGGCGAGGCACAGGCCGAGCGGGAAGCCGCCGCCGATGCCCTTGGCCGCGCTCATGATGTCGGGCGCGATCCCCGACCACTCGTGCGCGAACAGGCGTCCCGTCCGGCCGACCCCGGTCTGGACCTCGTCCATGATCAGCAGGATGCCGTGCGCGTCGCAGAGTTCGCGCAGGCCGCGCAGGCACTGCGGCGGCACCGGCCGGACGCCGCCCTCCCCCTGGATCGGCTCGATCATCACGGCGGCCGTCTCCGGGCCGATCGCCGCGCGCAGGGCCTCGTGGTCGCCGAACGCGACCTGATCGAAGCCCTCGACCTTCGGCCCGAAGCCGTCGATGTACTTCTGCTGGCCGCCGGCCGCCAGCGTCGCCAGCGTCCGGCCGTGGAACGCGCCCGCGACGGTGATGATCCGATAGCGCTCCGGGTGGCCGCCGTCCGCGTGGTACTTGCGCGCCATCTTGATCGCGGCCTCGTTCGCCTCCGCCCCGGAATTGCAGAAGAAGGCGACGTCGGCGAACGTCGCGTCGACGAGGCGCTGCCCGAGTCGCTCGCCCTCGGGAATCTCGAACAGGTTCGAGGTGTGCCAGAGCTTGCCTGCCTGCGCGGTCAGGGCCGCGACGAGGTGCGGATGGGCGTGGCCCAGCGCGTTGACCGCGATGCCGGCGCCGAAATCGAGGTATCGCTCGCCGCTGCTGGCCACCAGCCATGCGCCCTCGCCGCGCTCGAAGGCGACGGGAGCCCGGGCATAGGTTGGCAGAAGGGCGGATGTCACGGGTCCCGTCTCCGTCGCGCTGGGCGGGGCGCGCCCGCGCCCCGCGTTGAAAACGAAAGTGCCGCCTCGTCACCGGGGCGGCACGCGCGCGATTACTATGAAACGAGGCTCGCCTGTCAATGATAAGGCCGGGTGCTATCCTGCGACAGACCTTCGGCATCGAGCGGTTGCGTGCGTTGGCGGGGCAGGCGCGGCTTGCGCCGAGCACGCGGCCCGTGCTCCAGGGCCGGCGGATCACGGACAGGGGAGCCGAACATGAGCACGGTCAAGGAACGCCTGGAGCACCTGGGCCTCACGCTGCCGAGGGCGGCCGCCCCTGTCGCGAACTACGTGCCGTTCGTGCGCAGCGGCAACCTCGTGGTGATCTCCGGCCAGATCTGCCTCGGCGCGGACGGCAAGCTCGGCCCTGCCCACACCGGCAAGCTCGGCGCCGAGGTTTCCACCGAGGACGGGCTCGTCGCCGCGCGGCTCTGCGCGCTCAACGTGCTCGCCCAGCTCGACGCGGCGGTGGGCGACCTCGACCGCGGGGTGGTCCAGTGCGTGCGGCTCGGCGGCTTCATCAACTGCGTGCCGAGCTTCTCCGCGATCGCCGGCATCATGAACGGGGCCTCCGACCTGATGGTCGCCGTGCTGGGCGAGCGCGGCCGCCACGCCCGCTCCACGATCGGCGTCGCGGAACTGCCGCTCGATGCCGCCGTCGAGGTCGAGGCGATGTTCGAGGTGCGGTGATGGCGCCCTCCTGGCTCACCGCGCGCCCGATCGCCCATCGCGGTCTGCACGACCGCGCGGCGGGCCGGCCGGAGAACACCATCGCCGCGGCCCGCGCGGCGATCGCGGGCAGCTACGCCATCGAGTGCGACGTGCAGATCAGCGCCGACGGCGAGGCGATGGTGTTCCACGATTCCGGCCTCGGCCGGCTGACGGGGGAGAGCGATCCCGTCGCTGCGCGGTCGGCCGCGGAACTCGGCCGTCTCGGCATCGCCGGCAGCCGCGAAACGATCCCTACGCTCCCGGCCTTCCTCACCGCGATCGCGGGCGCCGCGCCGCTGATCGTCGAGATCAAGTCGACCTATTCCGGCGACCTCGCCCTGGCCCGGCGGGTGGCGGAACTGGCGGCGGCGTACGACGGGCCCGTCGCGCTGAAATCCTTCGATCCGCAGATTGTCGCCGCCCTCCGCGGCCTGGTCGCGGACGACATCCCGCGCGGGATCGTCGGCGAGACCCGCCAGGACGATCCCGCCTACGCGGCGCTCGGCGCGTCGGCGCGGCGCGCGCTCTCGGACCTCCTCCACGTCGGCGAGACGCGGCCCGACTTCGTCTCCTGGCGGGTCGACGACCTGCCCTGCGCCGCGACCCACCTCGCCCGCGTGCTCGGGCACCTGCCGGTGGTGGCCTGGACGGTCCGCACCGACGATCAGCGGCGGCTCGCCGAGGCGCACGCCGACCAGATGGTGTTCGAGGGATTCACGCCGTGACGCGGACTGGCCAGCCCCTACGGCAGGGGCGACAGGCTATCGAGGAAGGCCGAGACTTCCCTGCGGTTCCAGGACGTACCGTCCATCCAGAAACGCAGCAGCGCATCGTGGTTCAGCCGAACCCAGGCGATGACCAGAGGCTCTGCGGCCCTGGACACCCGCGATGGCAGAAAATCGTCGCGCACCTTCGGATCGGCCTCGACCGAGACGATGAGGCACGGCAGGTCCTTGCCCGCCCGGCCCGGATACCACTTCACGTGCGGGCCGTGAGATCCGAGAGCCGTCGAGACGAAGATGGTGCCGGGGACGTTGGTGTCCTGCTGATCGAGATTGGCTAG